>JACDGI010000329.1 GCA_013821665.1 Anaerolineae bacterium | reverse complement strand
TGTCAAGGTAGTGGTTGTAGGTAGGACTACGTTAAGTGGTGGAGGGTGAAATTAGCCTAATCTACCCCACCCCCAGCCCCTACATCAGCAACGTTCGCAGGCTCACTCTGCTGATAGCCAAAACACAGGGAGGGGAGAAAATGCAAAATACCTGTTCCCGAAAGCTCCTGCTTTATCAAGAAAAACGCTTCCACCGTTTAGGGTGGTGCTATCTCTCTTTGTCTTTCCAGCCCTCGTCGTTTTTCAACAGCATATGTGCGGGCGTTACAAAGCGGGCAGAGGTTATTCCTTTGATAATCAGGCCAACAGTTCTGTCCGTTCGTCCTCGGTAAAGCGTACAATGTATCGTTGTATCGTTTCGCAGACATTTCTCGAAGCCTCCACTCGTGATCCAACACACCGCGAATACGCTCTTTGACCACTGCCTCCATCAGACTCGCGTGCGATAGCGAAGATAGACCCATCCATTACCGATACGGCGCTCGTCTAGGAGTTCCAGCTTTACGTTTACGCCGCCGGGCAGAACCTGCTTGCCGCCGCCAAGCAGAGTCGGTACGACGAGCAGTTGATACTCGTCGACAAGCCCGGCCCGAATCGCTTGTGCGGCGAGGTTCGGACCAGCCACCGAAATATCGTGAGACAATTGAGCCTTCAGGTCGCGAACCATCTGCGGTTCAAATTCCCGCTCGAGGCGCGTGTTCGGTGTAGAGACGGTCTCCAGCGATTTGGAATAGACGATCTTATCAGCCGCTTGCCAGATCCGCCCAAAGTCCATCATGGTCGCTGTCAGATCGGGAATGACATCTGGCGTTTCCCAACCCGCCATCGTCTCATATTCCTTGCGTCCATAGAGATAGGTACCAATGGGGCAGTGCAGATCGTTAATCAAAGCGGATACCGCCTCGTCCGGTATCGCCCAATCCAAGTTGTCGGTTTCACCCGCGATAAAGCCATCCAGCGACGTGGGCATAAAGTAGATCAGTTTGGACATCGTGCAGCCTCCATATCGTATCAACAACAGTGTTTGTATAATAGCTTTAGGTTCAAATGACTAAGTACTACTTGGGCTGATTCTCATAAAAGGTGATGCAAACCCCTGCAAGGTCACGTACTGCGAATTCTCGTGTACCCCAAGGAGTCGCCTTGAGTGTACCCAGTCCGGCACCATCGCCTTGCTGAAATGGGGGTATTGCTTGGGCTTGATATTCATCGTAAAGCGCATCTACACCCGATATTTGAATCCGTAAACTGGTTTGCGATGCAGTATGCGGATCATCAATATTCTGAAGAATAATGTCGACCGCACCGCGTCGGAGGATGACCATGCCTAAATCGTCAGCCTTGTAAGTTTCAATAAATCCGAGTTGATGCTCATAAAAATTCAGCGCCGCTTTCATATCTTTTCCAGCAGGAATCATTGGGGTTAGTTTATTAAAAACTGGAATTGGGTTGGACATCGCGTTTATTATCCCCCTTGACAAACAGAGCACATGTTCTAATGATAACCTTTTCTTTATTTCAATGCAATCACACTCCCAAAGCAAATGGCTTAATTGCAAATACAAAGAACATCAGCGCCTTTTATCTTTCTGAGCGTCACATTGGCTCTTCAAATAGCATCTAAGCTAAGCCGCCCAGTTGTGAACGACATTATCGAATCAAAAGCGGCGACTGCAATAGTCGCCGCTTTTCGTTTTGGACACGGGGAGAGGTTGTGGTCACCTCTCCTCACTATCAGATGGTTAGCGCTGAACCTTGAAGCTCCAGACATCGCTCCACGGGCTGATCGTGTTGATCGAGCAATCCGAGAAAGCGACGCGCCAGTAGTACGTACCGTTGCTCAAAGGGATGGTCGTCAGGGATTCACGGTCAACCACGATGGCACCCATCGTCATATTGCTGAAACCAGCACTCTTGGAAATTTGCACGGTGTAGCAGACGTTGTCGCCTTCTTCCCAGTCTTCATTGTCGTGCCATGTGAGCTTGACCAACCAATCACGGACAGTCGAGCCTGACGCGGGAGATACCAGAGTCGGCGCACTGGGTGTCACAATCTTCACTTTATCGGTTCCACGGAAAGCCACACCGAAGATCGTCTTGCCGAGCAGTACCGCCTCGGTTGAGGTTGGTGTAAGCTGTAACTTTTTGGCTTGGAACCACAGAATACGATCAATCTTACCGTCATGGTTCAGGTCGAAACTCAACGTATAGAATTTACCGAACAGTTTGACGGCGGGTGCGCCAGCCAGCGTGACAGTACCCGGATCAATCAAGGAAGCCTCGAAGGTCGAACTTCCGAAGATAGCGACCGCCACCAAACCGGGCGAATTAAGATTAATGCGGTTGCCCGATGAGTAGGGGCGAATATCAATCTTCACACCCGTTTGAGCAGATGTTACCACCCAATTGAAGGTGATTTGAGCCGTTACAGTGGGCGTATTCGGATTGCTAACCGTCACTGTTACCACATAGGTTTTGGCCGAATTCTTGGCAATTTTCCCACTGATGAGGCCTGTCTGCGGATTAATGCTCAAACCCGTTGGCAGGATTGGGGCGCTGTAGACCAGTGGGTTTGCGTCCAGATCACTCGCCACTACTTGCAGGGAAACAACATCGCCTTCTTTATTGCTCTGGTCACCAATCGGGGTGATCGTCGGGGTGCTGGCTGGTTTGCATAGGAGTGGCGCGAGGCTCGTCACACCGATGGACGAGTTGTCGTAGATCTTATTGCCACTGCTATCCAAGGCCAATGGTGGATTGCTGCCGTCGAATTTCAAAGCCTTTGGTACGGACGAACACATGCCGACCAACACGCTAAAAGCAGGTGAAGCAAAGGACGTTCCGGCAGCAAAGCTGTTGTTACCCAACGGATACCCAACACCGGGTGCGACTACGTTGGCATCCTGCGAGAATGACCACAGATTAGTACTGTTATCTAAGGACGCACCGACCGCGATAGTCTGTTTCCAACTGGCTGGGGCGAGTGGTGCATCACCCAACCACGGGCGCAGATTACCGGATGAAGCGACAGTGACGGCGGTGAACTGCTTGGAGGGGTCGGCACTGTCAATCAGGTATTGGCTGAGCAGTTGGCGCAATTTCTGGAATTCGTCAGTTGTTACCGCGTTCGATAAACGACTCCAGTAGGCATTGACTTGATCGGGCGGCACGCCGAGATTCTGGGTGATATATTGGCTGAGACCGAAACCTTCCTGTTCAGGACAAGCGACCGTGCTTGCATTCGCGGTTACGGTGATGCTGCCGAGCGTCCAGCTTAAATTGCTGCCGTCAAAGTACACCTCAAACACGCTATCGTGATCGCCCGGTATGAAGGTCGTGACCTGACCACGATCAGAAGGCGAAGGTGTGAACTTATTCTTGTAGCCAACGGGGATATTGACACCCACTGCGTTGGGATTGCTGTAACTGAAGTGGGCTTCGTACATGCCGTCGCCTTCATCAGCCACGCACTCAACTTTGGGTGTCACAGGCTGCGTTGGAGTCGGTGGCGGTGTGGCGCAGGGGGTCGAGTACTTACTGGCAGTGATGCTGCGGGTTTGACCGTCCGGCCCTTTAAGTGACCATGTCAGATTACTGCCACTGAACTTGACCGAGAACACAAAATGCTGCTGCCCCGGTTCGAATTTGCTGGGCTGTGATTGGTTATCCGGTGAAGGGCTAAATTTATTGCTGTAGCCGATTGGGATACTCACCAGTTGGTCATTCTCATTTTTGTAACCGAAGTAGGCGATATAGCTGGAGCTATCGCCGCCATTATGCTGGTTGTCAGTCACGCGCGACTTGTCACCCGAATGATGGTGGTCGTCGTCGTCACCTGATGATACTTTCACGACACATTCCAAAAGGGGTGTAATCGCCAAAGTAGGATTGGGCTGGTTATTGGCAGCGATCACCTGCGTAGCCTGAACAAAGTTAAAGGGGGGTGTTGTGGCTGTGCCGGGATCGGTGCAGGAGATCAATCCGAAGCTCATATTCAGCACAAAATGATGGTAGCCCTGTGTTTGGAGGGTTCCCACTTCAGTCGAAATCGCGCTGGCAATGGCATCGGCATTGTATTTGGCAGCACTAATATCCACTGTGAAACTTTTAATGTTGAGACCGGATCGGAGCTTGCCGAGGGCATCGAGTGAATCATCAACCACTTTCTTAACGATCTCACCGTGAGGCTCGGTTCCGTCAGGATTCTGTTGAAACTCATCCACGATAATGATGGCTGTCGCATCCGTGTTGTAGCCCAAACGCTTATCGAAGAAACCGAAGCGGTCGCTCACCCACTTGCCGGGGGTAACGGGGTTATCGCGGATTTCTGCCGCGACGACCAGTGGATCAAGACCTTGACCCGATACCGAGAACCCTTGACCGGAGACCGAGAAGCCCTGTCCCGATACCGAGAACCCTTGACCGGAGACCGAGAAGCCCTGTCCTGATACCGAGAACCCTTGACCGCCCAACAGCGCAGGGGTCACAGCGCAAGCTGATGGACTGGTCGATGCTTGGGCTTGTATCACACCGCCGGACACTGACAGTGCCACCAGCGTAAAACAAACAATGACGATCAGATTATGCTTTCGTTGACTGAAAAATCTTAACAAGCTAAACATCTAATAACCCCCCACCCCGACAATGAACAGGCGGACGCGCAAAGATTTGCTGTCCCAAAAATATTTGATACATTCTTTATGGTGAAAACATTACCTTTACGACCTTAATATTACCTAAAGGGAAGAGGACAAAGGTAACATTCTGGGATAGAAGTTTGATACATTCCCAAACCGTTTTCCAACGTTTCAAACAATTTTGGCTGAAAAGGCCTATTTTTCGTGAATATAGGTTAGGAAACTGAAATTCGGCGCAAGGTCAACCTTGCAAGGGAGAGCCAATCATAGGCCATTGAAGAGAGGGAACTTTAGGGAGATGCGCAGGAAATTAAGGCGAGGCCAGCGTTAGTCAGAGGCGGCAGATCGGATCGTTTTTGCCATTGTATCAATGGTTACGTTCTTCAGCATGTAGGTTTTTGCACCGGCATCCAAGGCTTCTTGAATGACCTCAATATCAATGGTACTCGTCAATACCACGATCTGAACATTGGGGTAGTTGTGGCGAATGATACGCGTTGCAGTTACACCATCCATAACGGGCATAACCAGATCCATGAGGATAACATGCGGCTGAAGTTCTTCGACTAAGGCAACGGCTTTTTCACCATTATCTGCCTCGCCTACGAACAAGAAATCATCCCATAATTCTAGAAACACACCAAGACCACGCCTCACCTGAGGATGATCATCAACTATCATTACACGTATTACGGGAGAATTCGTCATAAAGTACTAGAGCCACATTAATGTTTCTACATTCTAGAGGTATAGTTCATTCTATGTATAGGACGTATGGACACGTTTCGTGGGAAATAGATACCCGTGTTATGCATCAAGCGAGACTGCTCGCGGAACAGGCATTGAAACCAGAATTTCCGTTCCTTTACCTTTATCACTGATTACGTTCAAGGACGCGCCCATAAGGGCTGCACGCTCTTGCATTCCGTCTAATCCAAAGCCCGCAGCCAATGCCTTTGAATCAAAGCCATCACCATTATCTTTTATTTGTAAAATCAATTGTCCATCTTCGGTCTTCAGGCTTACATTGGCCTCGGTCGCCTCGCTGTGTTTGGCAATATTGGTCAAGGCTTCCTGAACAATCCGGTAAATCCCCAGATGGGTGTCTTCGGGCAAATTTGCCACGTCCTCAACCATACATGTAATTTTAACTTCGCGCCGCCCCTGTACACCCAAAATCAACTGGTCGAACAAATCTTTAAGACTCATCCGCACCAGATTTTGAGGCCGGAGTTCCATCAACAGAGTCCGCATTTCGGACAAGGCCGCACGGTTCATGCGCACGACTTCTTCAAGCTGCACCTTTGCCCGTTCGGGATCTTTGATTTGAAGTTGGGGTAAAGTTTGGGCCAAGGTGCTGGCGGAGAAGATCATCTGCGTAACCGAATCGTGCAGTTCACGGGCTAAGCGCTGCCGTTCAGCATAGGTCGCTTGTTCGTGCGCATCTTTATATAAGCGAGCGAGTTCCACCGAATAATTATGTGCCCGCAGCAAAACCTCGACTCGCGCTAATAACTCTCTTTTTTCAATCGGTGCAAAAAGGATTTCATCAATACTCTTCCAAAGCTGGCCTGTAACCAAGCCAATGTCCTGCCGGGTGGTCACCAACAAATTCGGCAGAAATAAGTCCGGTGCTGCTTGTTGACGTGCCACAACCTGTTTGTGGAAGCGCTTTAGACTGACACCATCGAACAGACCCAGATCAAACGGTTCGTTAAGACTGGCTTCCGAGTCAGCTAATCGGACGCTATGAAATTGCCTGAGCGTATCTTGGAGCAGTTGTCCATTCATCTTATTTTCAACTGCAACCAAGATCAGACCGTCAGGCATTTCAGCTCTCCAAAAACATCGTATTGACCAGATTAACCAATTCTTTGACCACCAGCGGTTTGAACAAAACCCCTTGGGCACCGTGTGACATACTTTCTTGCCGGATACTCGATAACTGCTGCGGCGAGATAATCAGCAAAGGAATATTCTGATTCGAACATTGTTCACAGTATTGCCAGATGCCACGGTCGAAGCCCGCGATGTCAACCAGAGCTAATCCATAGCGATTGCCGCTGTTCAGGATTTCGCCAAATTCTTCTAATTTAGTGGCGGAAACCGTTTCAAAGGCTTCTTTTTTTAGAAACTGCGCCAACAATTCTAAATTACGAGGGTTGCTGCCAACAATGAGGATGGGCAGTTTGGATATCCCCATAAATCAGACTCCTTATTCTTTGATTTCAGGAACACCGAATAAAATACCGCGCATCTCGGTCAGTGGTTTACCGACCTTAATGCCATAACGCGTAATCTCATATTCGCGCATGGTCTTTTGGAAATCGGAATGGCGTTTCTTCAATACACCAACCGCCCGCCGCAATTCGCCACGAATTTCCAGATAACGTAGGAAAATAATGTTATCGGCCATATAACTCGCCGCGATCTCGGTGGCTTTAAATGTCCCGACAATATCGTCAACCTCATTAATGAGGATAACCGCCACATTCTTACTTTGCAGATACTTGGCGAGTGCGTGAATATGCCGCAGTAGATCCTCACCCCGCACCGATAAGCGATAGCCTGAAATACTATCAATCATCACAATCGACGCGCCATTTTCTTCCACATCTTTGCGTACCATTCGGGCGAACTCATCAGGGCTGTAGCGCAGCGGTTCAATTTGTACCACCGCAAGGGTGCCACGCTCGACCATAGAAGCCACCGGAATATTGATGTTCGCACTGCGGCGAATCAACGCATCTGACCATTCTTCAAAGGTGTATATAACAGATCGTTCGCCACGTCCAGCCGCTTCCTTCATAAACTGCATACCCAGTGTTGTTTTGCCAACGCCCGTGGGTCCCGTCAAAATCGTCACCGTACCCCGTTCAATTCCGCCATGAACGAGTTCATCAAACTCCGCGATGCCCGACGAGAGAATACCCGTAGTAAACTCCTGTTTAACTTCAATGGTAGGCACTAACCGTGGGAAAACTTCCATCCCATTATTGCCCAGCCTCAAAGAGTGTTGACCACTGATGAAATCCGAGCCTCTGAACTTGGTAACGCTAATCGTGCGCGTGTCATGCTCATGGTCGAGCCGGATGATGCCATCACTCATATATTGCAAATCGTCGTCCGGTTGTTGGGCGCTGTATTCCGAGGTAAACAAAACCGTCGCGCCGCTGTCCGTCAAAAACCGCAAGAACGAATGCGTCTGGCGGCGAAATTGCAAATCATCACTGGAAAGGTAACGAAAATGCGTCATGGCATCAATAAAGACGCGTATTGGCTTGAGCTTTTCAACTTCGCTGGTAATGCGTTCGGTGGTTGGGTCACGCTCCACATCGGCAGGCGAAAAAATATCATAGCTTTGGAGCTGTGCAAAAAAGTCCGGCGAGGGCGCGAGATCCAAGAATTTGATACCAGTCAGATCGAACCCCACCTCTTCACCATTCTGCCGTATCTGCTGCTCGGTTTCGCCCATCGTAATATACAGAGCCTGATCGCCGCGTTTTGCGCCAGTCATCAAGAAATGCAATCCGAGTGTTGTCTTGCCACTACCGGGGTTTCCATGCAGTAGATAGGCGCGTTTGGCAACCAAACCGCCGCATAAAACCTCATCTAAACCGACAACACCGGTCGGCAAACGCTCAAGTGAGTTGCGCTGAGAAACTGCCTTAAAACCATTCTCAACTGGGACAACCATCTTTAACTCCTAAATACAGTCGAACGCACTGTTCATAAAGCTATAAACGCATCAAGCAAAAATATATTGCTCGATAGCCATAATCATCCATTATCAGATTCTATTCTGCATCTTCGGTTTGGTTAATGCAAATCGCTAATATACGGCCTTGAATGACAAATTTGGGACTTTTCTTAAATTGATGAAGTATCGTTCGACCATCCACATCTGCCTGAATTTATACGACTAGTAGACGACCACAGAAATAAACTAAGAAAGAGTGTATCCTAAAGCAATTGTGAGAGAAGGATACTGGAAAATGGGACGAAAACAAAACCATCGGATCGTGTTGAGCCAAATGGAACGAGTGGA
>JACDGI010000328.1 GCA_013821665.1 Anaerolineae bacterium | reverse complement strand
GGTGTATATTGACCCCAATAAACCGCCACCTTCCGCGCAGGATATGGCTCGTCTACGTTCACAGCTTGGCTTGGATCAACCTATTCCCGTGCAATATGTCCGCTGGTTAGGTGGTGCGCTTCAAGGTGATCTGGGCTTTTCGCTCACTGGTCGCCGTGCGGTTAGTCTCGAAATCGCGGATCGGCTGCCTGCCACCATTTTACTCGGTATGAGTTCACTATTGGTCGCGCTCGTGCTGTCCATTCCTATCGCCCTTTTTTCAGCCATCCGGCGCTACACATGGGGCGATTACCTCATCACTACGTTGTCATTCATTGGTCTGAGTATGCCGGGATTTTTTATTGCCTTGCTGCTGATGCAAATTTTCAGTGTTCAGTGGCGCTGGCTGCCCACCACCGGAATGCACAACGTCCGCGAAAGTTACAAAGGTATTCAAGCGGCCATCGATGTCGGTCAGCATTTACTCCTGCCGACCATCGCGCTGGCCGCCGCTTCACTCGCCCGTTGGGTGCGTTATGAACGGTCGAGCATCCTCGATGTGCTGTCACAGGATTACATCCGCACCGCCCGCGCCAAAGGTATGACCGAAGGCCGCATTTTACGCGTTCATGCGCTGCGGAATGCACTCACACCGCTGGTGACACTCATCGGCTTATCCATCCCGCAGTTGGTTTCCGGCTCGTTCATTATCGAGTTTGTTTTCGGTTGGCCGGGGTTAGGCTTGCTGGCGGTCAACGCGGCTCTCAAACGCGACTTTCCGATTATCATGGGTGTAACCATGCTCTCAGCCCTGTTCATTGTGCTTGGTAATTTCTTTGCGGATCTCGCCTACCATTTCATTGATCCCCGGATTCGCTATGAATAAACCGGTCGTCTTGATTAACGAGAATGCCCCACAGAGTCCGTGGCGGATTACGCTACGCCAATTTCAGCGGCATCGCTTAGCCAATGCCAGCTTGATCTTGCTGATTGTATTCGTGCTGCTGGCGATTTTTGCAGACCGCATCGCGCCCTTTAATCCTAATGATATTGATCCACGCGCGGCAGGTGTGACGCGTGGTTTTCCGCAGCCACCAACCATTGAGCATTTCCTTGGTACAGATGATTTGAACCGCGATGTGTTTGCCCGTTTGCTCTATGGGATGCGGGTCTCATTAGCGGTGGGCTTTTTGGCAATGTTGATTAGTATCGGCTTAGGTGTAACCCTCGGCGCGATCTCTGGCTATGCGGGTGGCTGGCTCGATAATATCTTGATGCGGCTGGTGGATATTTTTCTATCCGTGCCCAGCTTCATTCTCTTTCTCGCGCTCAACGCTTTGCTCACCCCCAGCATCTGGACGGTGATCTTTATCCTCAGCGTCTTTAGTTGGATGGATGTGGCGCGTCTGGTACGTGGTGAATTTCTAGCCCTTAAAGAACGGGATTACGTGATCGCGGCCAATGCGCTGGGTGCGACACCCTTTCGCATCATCGTTTCGCATCTGCTGCCGAATGCGCTTGCTCCGGTACTCGTTGCAGCCACACTGGCTATTCCTGCTGCCATCCTCAGTGAGTCGGCGCTCAGTTTCATCGGGCTTGGTGTGCCGCCGCCCAATGCCAGCCTCGGCAATATGCTCCAAGATGCCAAAGCATGGCTGACGACGGCATGGTGGTTATGGGTGACACCCGGTTTGGTCATCAGCTTGACGGTTCTGGCCTTCAACTTCGTGGGCGATGGTCTGCGCGATGCCTTCGACCCCACACTGAGACGTTAATTTTAAGGGTATAGAACGTAGCTTCTGCCCTTCCCTTGTGTTACATTAAGCATATTAAATAGCTTGGTTGTATCTGTGCGTTGCTGACTTTTAGATTTCAACAGGTGACGTGCATGACAGATAACGATCTACGCAAAGGAGAAAATTAGATGGGTTTAATGGACGGCAAAATTGCGCTGATTTTCGGCGTTGCCAATAAGAATTCGATTGCATGGGGCATTACCAAAAAATTTCATGAGGAAGGCGCGACCATTCTCCTGTGCTACGCTGGTGAAATCATGGAAAAGCGTGTGTTTCCGCTGGCAAAGGAAATTGGCTGTGAGTTTGTCGAACCTGCTGATGTAACGAGTGATGCCGAGCTGGACGCTGTCTTTGAGAAGGTCAAAGCCAAATACGGCAGGTTAGATGTACTGGTTCATGCTGTTGCTTATGCCAACCGTGAAGACCTCGACGGACGCTTCATCGACATCTCGCGTGATGGTTTCAAACTGGCGCTCGACATCAGCGCTTACAGCCTCATCGCGATGGCGAAACGTGCCGAGCCATTGATGACCGAAGGCGGCAGCATCATGAGCCTCACCTATTATGCAGCCGAAAAAGTCATGCCTAAATATCACGTTATGGCGATTGCTAAAGCCTCGCTGGAAATGATCACCCGCTACTTGGCAAATGACATGGGACCCAAAAACATCCGCGTCAATGCCATCAGTGCTGGCCCCATCAAAACCTTGGCTGCTGCGGGTGTGCCCGGAATTCGTACCATGCTCAAATATAACGAGAAAACGTCTCCACTTCGTCGTAACATATCGCAGGAAGAAGTAGGCAAAACAGCGCTCTGGCTGGGTTCTGATCTCAGCAGTGCGGTCACAGGTGAAGTCGTCCATGTGGACGGCGGTTACAATATTCTCGGCCTGACCGCCACCGCCGAAGACCTCGCTGAAATGGGCGGCTAACACCTCACTTTCGCACGTACAACAACCCAAAAGACCCTCAAGTGTTGAGGGTCTTTTCATTGAGAACGCTTCTATTCTTGAAGAATTATCCAGACACGGGGTGACGCATCTCCGCGAAAAATACCCGTAGATCGCTGGCATATAACTCCGGCACTTCCAACGGTGCGAAGTGACCACCTTCCGGCATGACCGTAAAGTGCTTGAGGTTGACATTGCGCTCTGCCCATTCGCGCGGCAAAACGACCATCTCAGCGGGAAAGGATGCCACACCGGTTGGCACTTCGACGCGTTCCATTGGCTTCGGCCCGCCGCCAGTTGCATAGACGGCTCGCGCATTTTCGAGATACATGTGAACCGCCGAGTTGATGGTTTCCGTCACCCAATAGATCATAATATTGGTAATGATTTCGTCCTTGCTGAAGCGTGTTTCGACAGCCCCTTTGTTATCACTCCACAGATACAACTTCTCTAAAATCCACGCTGCCAAACCAACGGGTGAGTCATTCAGGCCATAACCGAGCGTCTGCGGCTTGGTCGATTGCAGCATATTATAAGCACCTTCGGTATACCACCACTGCTGACATTGACCGGCATACTGACGTTCGGCGGGTGATAAAGCGGCGAAATCCTCAGTACCATTCGGGAAGCCCACATCCGTCAAATAGATTCCCGTCACTCGCTCACGATATTTGAGAGCGAGTGTTTTGGTCACATCAGTGCCCAGATCGCCACCCGCCGCCGCGAACTGCTTATAACCCAACACATCGGTCATCAACTTGGCCCACACATCAGCAATTGCCGCACCGGTCATCGACTGATGCTCCGAAAAGCCAAATCCCGGCATCGACGGCACGATGACATCAAACGAGTCACTAGCCTTGCCACCAAACTTTTCAGGATCGGTCAGCATCGGGATAATTTTGTGAAAGCGATAGAACGAATCCGGCCAACCATGCGTCAAAATAATCGGCGTTGGATTCGGCCCTTTGCCCTTCTCATGGATGAAGTGAATGGAAACGCCATGCACATCCGCTGTGAAGTGATGAAACTGATTGAGCGCCGCCTCGTGTTTGCGCCAGTCATAACTTTGCTGCCAGTACGTGACCAATTCTTTGAGGTAGTTAGCATCTGTTCCCATACCCCAACCTGCCCCTTTGACCGCATCCGTCCAACGGGTGCGTTTCAACCGCTCTTGCAGATCAACCAATGTGGCTTCAGGGACGTTGATTTCAAAGGGTTTGATTTGTGCTTGAGTCATTGATTTTTCTCCTAAATCGGTTTGATCGACAATCTCATCTTATCCCTTTAGGAGGTGTGCAGTCTTGAACAAAAACGCCATTATTCAGGCTTATTTTGGCGGATGATTTGGGCGGGGGTTTGCCCGATCAAACGCGTCAGTGAGCGAGTCAAATGAGGCTGGTCGGCGTAGCCCAATGCGTACACTGCATCGAGGATAGATGTGCCCTGTTGCAGCAGTGTCGCCGCCTGATGCGCCCGTTCGATTTGCCGCACGTAATTTTGAGTCAAACCCGTTGTGCGTTGGAAGTGCCGTTGCACCGAGCGTAACGAACGATCCGGCATTTGTTCTTGCAGCAGCGCATCCACAATATTGTCTTGCGCCAGCAATCGGTTACGCACCATCTTCTCAATAAACACTTCGACATTATCGAAATTGGGTACTTCCCATGTTCGATCATTAAACCAGAACGATCCGCGGCTGGCTTGCGGCAGCAGTTGTGCCAGATCCAAAATCGTGTTGGTAGGTAGCCTCGGCATATAAGTTCCTAACCGGAATTGGATGCCGATAGTCTCAGTTCCAGCTTGATAGGGAACATCTCCCGCTCGGCTGGACGGACCGAACAGTGAGACTTGCGTGCTGTCTCCAACGCGGTTAATCATAATATCCCAGCTGCTATCCGCCGGGGAAAGAAAGGTGCCATCTTCCTCAGTTTGGGTGTGCCAGATGTTGCGTACAAACAGCGACTCAGATGGGCGATCTTCGTAGATAAAACTCATGCTTCGATACTTTATCTATTCAACTTCATAAACCCATTTTAACAAAAAAACGACGCCGTTTCAGGCATCGTTTTCAAATACAACCGTTGAGAAGTGACTGACTACGGAAGGACTCGCCGTCGCCAGAAACCGCCGAAGAGAATCAGCACGATCATTGCACCGATGAAGGCCACGATGATGTCGATATATTTGAGTGTGAAACCACCCTGTAAAGCAGGTGACACATCGATTCTTAAAATGCTGAATAAAAACCCGCCAATTAAGGCACCTACTAAGCCGATGATGATGCTCGATAAAGCACCCCGTCCACGTCCGCGCACCACCACACTGGCAGCGAACCCCGCAATGAGCCCGATCACCAACCATGTGACAATCTGTTCGGGCACAAAAGTAACTGTTACCGCGCTGTTCATACGAGCCTCCCCTTACATTCAGATAATCGCCTCATAATGCTCAACTGTTGGGAATGGATCATAAAAATGGTGAAGAAGCCGTCGCCATTCCTGATACTGTTCAGATCCACGAAAACCAACCGTGTGATCTTCCAGCGTTTCCCATTCCACCAATAAAACGTATTGGTTCGCGCTTTCCAAACAGCGCCGGAGTTCGTGCCGCCGATAGCCTTTCATGCTGGCGATAATCGGCGAGGCGGTGGCAAATGCCACTTCGAAATCTGCTTGCTGTCCAGTCTTCACATTTAGTATGGCGACTTCCAAAATCATTACCACGTCCATTCGGTCTTAAAAAGGTAGCTGAACTTCCCATTTTTTGAGCGAAAACTCAGGGAGCAGTGGATTAGGCTGGATTTTGCATCACGATTTCATAATGGTTCATATCCGATGGCTTTTCGTAAAAGGGTGATAGTTCTTCGCGGAAATGTTGAAAACGCTCTGAACCGCGAAAGCCGACCATATGATCTTCGACCGTCTGCCAACGAATCATGTTGACGTATTTGCCTTTGACTTCAATGCAGCGCCGCAGCTCATGACCAATATAGCCACTTGATTCGGCGATATAGTGTGAAGCATTCTTAAATGCTTCTTCAAAAGCGTCTTCCTGCCCCGGCTTGATATAAGTCGTCACAATTTCCAAAATCATCATTCGCCTCCACGCAACATCAACCGTCGTCCGCCTTCGGTCAACGCAGCAGCAATTAAAGCCTTCACCAAATCAGGCACGATAAACGGCGCAACACCCGCGTTCCAAGCCTTCGACCAATCTAATCCGGTCACGGCCTTCAGCACGATGATACCGAACAAGTAGATAACTAGAATGCCCACGATGCCAGCTAACCAGCGCTGCCAGAAACGCTTGTCACCGCGCTCGACCAACCAACCTGCCACACCTGCCGCGCCGATAAACCCGATGAGGAAACCGGCTGTCGGCCCGACTAAGGCTGCACTGCCGATAGCTTTGGCATCCAACGGCAAACCCGCCGCGATCAGAGCCACATACAACGCTTGGCTCAACAAACCATCACGCCAGCCCAGTACCATGCCGCTCAATATCACGGCCAGTGGTTGCAGCGTAAACGGCACCGGATCAAGCGGAATGCTGACCCGCGCCGCGAGTATCGTCAATACCGTGAAAAATGCGATCCCCGCCAGCCGGTAAACCCAACTTTGCTGACGTGTTTGAGGTAACGTCCTTAACATGTTTGCCCTTTGCTCTAAATGTGGTTCTTAATGATGTTAGTAACACCAATAAGAACACCTCAGCGCCCATAAATGTGCGATGTTGCTCATGTAAATTTCGGAGTTAACAGGTTCGCGGATGAGGCACGCCTCATCCCTACTGTATATCTAAAGACTACCGACTTCTAACTTGCCACTATCTAACTCTTATTATCCGCCAGCGCTTCGGCAATCACTTCCGCCATATCAAATTCGGACTTAATCTTGCCGTTCTTGGCATTATCCTGGTGCGACTCCACTAGCGTCACCCGCGTGCCGAGTGTCGGCAGATCAAAGCGCGTCAACCAGCGACCCACGCCCTGCGAATTGCGGTAATAGACCAAACGCGCATTTTCGTCCATACCGCGCACTTTGCCCTTCGCTTTATTGAAAGGCATTCCTTTTAAATCATCAACCAGCTTTTGTCGCTGTTCAGCATTCAAGTAAGCCATCACACAAACTCCTCAACAATGTTCCGCGATTACGCTGCCTATTGTATAATCATATCTCGATAGTGCCAAAGGGAAACTTATGTCCGATGCCTACTCCATCAGCGAATTAACCACCTATATCCGCGAGATGTTCGAAGTCAACGACAACTTGCAGGATGTTTGGGTGCAGGGCGAAGTCTCTAATATGCGCCGCGCTTCCTCCGGTCATTGGTATTTCACGCTCAAAGATGGCGGCTCGCAGTTGAAGTGTGTCATGTGGCGCACCAACACCGCCCGTCAAAGTGTGCTGCCGGATGACGGCGACGCGATTATGGCGCATGGTTACGTCGGCGTGTACGACTCGCAGGGTGTTTATCAGTTGTATGCCGATAGCATCCGCGCGGTAGGTGCCGGTGATCTTTACCTTGAGTTTGAGCGGCTAAAAGCCAAACTGCAAGGCGAGGGTTTATTTGATCCCGACCGCAAGCGCCCTATCCCGACCTTTCCGCAAAAAATTGGGATTGTCACCTCACCGGAAGCCGCTGCCTTTCAAGATATGCAGAATGTTTTGCGCCGACGCTTCCCATTGACTGAAATTATTCTCAGCCCGACGCTGGTTCAAGGTGCTGAAGCCCCGCCGCGCATTGTGGCTGCCATCGAACGTCTGAATGACTACGCGCACGTCGATGTGATTCTGGTGTGTCGCGGTGGCGGCAGTATCGAGGATTTATGGGCCTTCAACGACGAACGGGTAGCCCGTGCTATCGCTGCCAGCCGCGTACCAATTATCACCGGCATCGGCCACGAAACCGACTTCACCATTAGCGATTTTGTGTCCGATTTACGCGCGCCCACACCCTCGGCTGCGGCTGAACTCGCCACGCCCGACAGCGCCGAACTCCGATTGAGCGTCCGCGACCTCAGCGATACCCTCAACGGTCTGCTGGATGATAAGCTCGCCTCGATGAAAGCAAATCTGATGGCCTCGCGTCGTACCCTCGGACATGTTGCCCCGGCTAACAGCATTCGCAATTTCCGCCAGCGCGTAGATGATTACAACACACGCCTCGTCAGCATTCAAACGGCCACCGTTGCCCGTTGGCGCGAACGTCTATCCGCCCGAACCGCTGCCCTCAACGCCGCTGATCCGCGCTCGATCCTCAAACGGGGATATGCCATCATCTACAACAGTGAGGATATGACCCGCATCAGTGAGGCCACAGGTACGAAGGCTGGCACTGGTATCACCATTCAATTCCATGACGGCGACCTCAAAGCCCGCGTAGAAGATAAGGACTCGCATGAGCGATATAAACGAACTCTCTTTTGAAACTGCCTATGAAGAACTCGAAGGCATTATCTCCAAACTCGAATCGGGCGATTTGCCGCTTGATGACTCAGTAACGCTCTTTGAACGTGGACGATTACTATCCGAACGCTGTCAATCGCTGCTGGATAAGGCCGAACTGCGCGTCAGCCAACTCACATCGGATGGTCGCGTCGAGCCATTATGAGTCTGTTTTGCTTTCAAGATGGGCATATAAATCCGGCACGATGATGTGGTTTTCACGCGGTGGACGGACGTAATTCTCATCTGCCGGAGGCCGTTTACCAAGTTTGACCGCCTTTGGCAGCGCGTCCTTATATTGAAGCAAACTTAAAAGGTGCGAAATACAATTCAAGCGTTCGCGCCGTTTATCATCACCATCGATTTGGTACCAGCGTGCTTCGGGGATGTCGGTATGATCCAGCATGGTATCTTTGGCTTTGGAATATTCCACCCAGCGCTTGCGTGAAACCAGATCCATCGGGCTGAGCTTCCACAGCTTGGCCGGATTGCCAGCCCGTTCTTGGAAACGCTTCTCT
>JACDGI010000327.1 GCA_013821665.1 Anaerolineae bacterium | reverse complement strand
GTATTGTACGAACCTTATACGAGAGTTTCAAATTATTCGTTTCGATCTACAATGAGTCTTATGCAACGCTCAGGTTCATGTGTCACGATGATCTGATTTTGAAAAGGAGTTTTCAAATGGCTGGAACAACAATCTACGTCACCATTGAGACAGCAAACGGCCCGATTAAAGGGGGAAGCACCCGCAAAACCAATCCGAATGCGATCCTGTGTTCCTACTATAGTTATGAGGCCGATGTGGAGTTACATACGAGCGGCGGCGGTGGCGGTGCTTCAGTTGGTAAGGCTCACCGTACACCAGTCACGATCCATAAAGTCCTCGACAACAGCTCACCACGACTGATGAAGGCGCTGCTGAACGGTGAAGCGCTCAAAACCGTGACGATAGAACTGCATAATGGAACCAAAACCTTTTTTACCGTCACATTGGAACACGCGACCATCACCAGCATCCAACTCAGCGTACCGGAAGCCCATGAAACACCCGATGCTGTCGAGGAACTTGAATTCATCTTCCAAAAGATCAGCTTCAAATCCGCCAATGGCACAACCGTCACCGACGACACCGTGACCAACAAAACAACCTAGCGATAATAGAGGTAGGACTACATTAAGTGGTGGAGGGCAAAGTTGAGCATACTTACCCCACCCCCAACCCCTCCCCAAAACACAGGGAGGGGCTTTAAAGGCTTTTAGAGATCATCTTGAGTGTTCTCATTGGCAAAATTTAATCTCCACCGTTTAGTGTGGTGCTACCAATAGCGTGATTGCTGTTGCATTTAGGCGTTATCCTCACCCCTAAATCCCCTCTCCCGGCTACCTTGCGCTGCGCTCAGTCGCTGGTCGCCATTTCATGAAAGAGGAGACTTCAAAACCATTATTTTATGCCTAATGTACGCGCAAAAGATATAAACTAATTACCAACATGAATGGTATTTCCGGCTACCGTAATTTTATCCTGCGTCTAACGGCACTCATCACTTTGCTGGCTGTGGCAGCCCTGCTATCCAGCTTATGGATTGGCGCACAGACAGCCGGTGATACCATCAGTGCCTTTACCACCACCACCGTCGAAACCACCGACGTGTGGGTGATGGATGTCAGCCGCATGAAATATGTCCATCTGCAAGTCAGCGGTCATCAGGATGACATTCCGGTGTGGTCAGCACAGGAACGACGCTTGACCTATTTCCCTCGAACCCCTTGAACAAGTAACCCTCACCCTGTGTCCCTCTCCCTCAGGGCGAGGGAGAAAATCAGGTCTTCACGCTAGGCTTGTTTCCAATAACTAACCGAAGGTAACTTTTTATTGTGAACCATTAAGACTTTAGAAACTTAAGTTTTCTCTCATACCTCTCGTGCTATCGTTAGCATAGATGAGTAAACACTCACACTCGCATGGTATAAAGTAACTAATTCTTGATGACTTTTTTATGTCACTTATTACCAAATGGGGTGTATGCTAAGGATAAGTAACAAGATGTGATCTGATGGCAGGTTGCATAAAGGAGGACGAATATGATTAACTTCAGTGGGGTCTGGGATGAACAAATGAAGCACCGTCTGGTGTGCTTTGTGGGTGTTATCTCGCTCTTGCTGGTCGGTTATTTCGCAGCCGTCGCCAGTGGTATCCCCATCACCATTCGCTTCTTCCTCTAAATCATTTTTGAGAAAAACAAAAAGGCATATCCAATCGGGTATGCCTTTTTAGGTTGCTGAACAGTTTCTTTTAGCCATGTGTCGTCAGATCGACACCGGATCGCAGTTCTTTCTCGTATAAGTCGAATTGTTTGGCAACGTGCATCCCAACGCGCTTATACAGGGTAGCCGCACCGGTTAAGCTACCAGCATCCACACCCAAACCCACACGCTTCTTACCCATATTGTAAAAGGCATCGAAGGCAGTATACAACAACGCCTCACCAATTCCACGGCGGCGGTATTCACGCAGCACCGCAAGTGACCCGACCCAACCGCGATCATCCTCACCGTTATGACTGGCCTTACATAGGCAAACACCCGCAATCGTGTCGCCAGCCATCGCCAAGAACCACAATTCCGGTATGAAGGTGCTTTCGCCTACCCAACGGTGCAGCCATTCGGCATATTCTTCCTCAAATGGACGTTCGACATGTCCGAAGTGATCTTGGAAGGCTGTGCTTTTCACATTGAAAATAGGTCGCTTATCCGACTGCCCGTCATAGACTTTAATCGTAACACCTTCTAGCTGCTGCGGCTTGGGCGGTGGCACATCCAAACGCATATCCATATGCCAGGAATGCCGGATAGGCTGAAAGCCAGAGGCTTCTAGTAAGGCGCTGTACCACGCATCCTTGCCCAGCCCATAACAATAAGCTCGCAGCGCGACTCGTGCGTCCGCCGGTGCTGCGTCAATCGTTTGGGCCGCACGTATTTCTACCCACGCCATCAGATACTCACCGGTGCCTTCCTGTTCATAATCAGGATGCACATAAACGTCGGTGAAGATCACCACGACTTCGGCATCATGAACTTCTGCCCAACCGACAATGCTTCCGTCGGCGGCCAGCACCACCTGTTGACTGGCGGCTTGATCAAAATCAGGGCGCTGCCAATCCGCCCGTACTTGCTCAACTGTTTCGTCTGCCACGCCTATCACTTTGATGGCACAGGCGTTCATGAGTGCCACAATCGCTTCGACATCATCCAAAGTACACGGGCGAACTCTATAACCCGCTTTGAGCGCAGGTAACGTTACTGTATCCATACTCACTCCTCCATATCGGCTGATACGAAAGAGATCATAATGGGTCACAAAGCGGCTGTAAAGGGCGTTTTAATCCTCTATTTCATTGAGCGCACAAAATCAACCCATCGCGTGCTGGAACATTGACCTTGAGCATTCCCTCTTCGACTTTATAGGAACCCTTGCCGTATTCAGCTTTGAAGGTCGTGCCATCAACGGCCAATTCTTTGACGGGAATGTCGAGCTTATGCGCTTTATTATCCACGTTGAGGACGATGACAACTTTATCGTCATCTTTTATGCGGCTGAAAGCGTAGGTCATGGAAGTAGCGTTGAGTGTCTTAAACAAACCGCGCCGCAGGGCTGGATGTGCCTTACGGAGGGCGATAAGCTGCTTATAGTAAGCCAGCGTTTCCATATCCCAACTTTCGCGGTTATCCCAATTGATCGTGCGGCGGCAGTCGGGATCATCTTTACCGGGCAAACTGATTTCATCACCGTAGTAGACGCTGGGCGCACCGGGAACCGTCATCAATAAAATGGTCGCCAGCCGCACGGTAGCCTTATCCTCATTGGCAATCGAAAGCAGTCGAGCCGTGTCGTGGCTGTCGAGCAAATTAAGCTGTACCTGAGCGACTTCCCAATCGTAACGGAACAGCGCCTTCTCCAACTTGACTGCGAAATGTTCCCCATCAATCGAGGGGTAAGGATCGTAGGAATGATGGGTTACAGCCAGCTCGCGCGTTAAATGGTTTTGGGCGCAAAACTGGATAACCGGCTCGGTGAAGATGTAATTCATGACCGCGTCAAATTGGTCGCCCTGTAGATAATTGGTGCTGTCCCACCACACCTCGCCAACAATATAAGCTTCGGGGTTAATGGCCTTCACGCGAGTACGAAATTCATTCCAAAAGCCCGCGCTGGTGATGCAAAATGGCACATCCAAGCGCCAGCCATCGATGCCTTCATGCAGCCAATGTTCCGCGATTTGCATGATGTACTCGCGCACCTGTGGATTATCGGTGTTCCATTTGGGCAGCGCCCGATTGCCGACCCATGCCTCATAATTGGCGGGCTTTTCACCGCTGTAACCCGTCAGCGGCCAATCATAAACCGTAAACCAATCGAGCCATGCCGAGTGCGGCCCGTTCTCCAAAATATCATTGAAGTAAAAATTACCTCGACTGGCATGATTGAAAACGCCATCCAAAACCAGCCGCATATTACGCTTGTGCATTTCGTCGCGCAGGGCATAGAAGGCTTTATTGCCGCCCAGCAGCGGGTCAACTTGATAGTAATCGTGCGTGTGGTAGCGGTGGTTGCAAGCACTCTGGAAAATAGGGGTGAAGTAAATAGCCGTCGCGCCCAAATCCTGAATATGGTCAAGGTGGTCAATGACTCCGTACAGATCGCCGCCTTTGTAACCTTGTACCGTCGGTAAGCTGTCCCAAGGTTCGAGGTTATGCGGCTTCAACACCTTGTCACTTTTGGCGAACCGATCGGGGAAAATCTGATAGAAAATTGCATCTTTGACCCATTCCGGTGTTACAATTTTCGGCATGGTGCTTCAGTCCTTTAGGATAACGGCATTGAATTAATTAAGATTACACAAAGGGATTTTGTTTTTGTGATTTTTGTAAATTAATAGTGCTATACTTTCACTAACTTCAGTTGATTATTGTGTTCGACATTACTTTATTTGATTACCAATTATTCTCTCATCCGCAAACTGAATTTCAGACCACATTTACCGATACCCAACTGAATAAAGGATCGCGTTCAGCACCGATGGTTATGCAACAAACCGAGATTTACAGCTTATGATGAACGAGAATTTATCCCTAAGTACCCTTCTGGATAAAGTAGCCGCTCCCATACTGATTTGCGAAAATCATACCATCGTTTTTGCCAATCCCGCTGCTGAAAAACTTGTGGGATATTCCGAAGCACAATTGCTCGATTTGAGTGTGGACAGCCTCATTTATACAAGCAGCAGCAAAGCCTTCAGCAATTGGTATGCACAACGGATGGTTGCCACTGGAAACGAATCGCTTGATGTCCGTTTGACCCTCGTTGACAACTCCTTAATCTGGGTTCGGCTTACGGCAGAGGCGGTACTATTTGAGGGAAAATCCGCTCAGCTAATAACTTTGCAGGACATCACACAAATTCGCAAAACCGAAACTGAGCTTTATCTCAGCAAAGCCTATCGCGATATGCTGATGACCAACAACTCGGATGTGGTGGTTATCACGGATGGTGACGGCAACGTTAATTACGTGAGTCCATCAATGGAAAGCGCGCTGGGTTATCCCGCCGACGCGACGCTGAGTCACTTCTGGCATGAATGGGTTCATCCCGACGATATAAAACTTGTCCTGCACACGGTCAAAGAAGTACGCGAACAACAAAAATGTATCACCGTCGAACTGCGACTGCGTAATATCAACGGGGAGTATATTTGGTTTGAAAGTATGATCGGTCTGGTTCTTCAAATCCATGACGATCAATTGACCATCATTTCAGCCGCCCGAAATATCCATAAGCATAAGCTGACCGAGCTGGCCTTACGTGAACGCGAACAACGACTGCGCCTCATCACCGATAATATGCTGGACATCGTCCTCGAAATTGCGCCGGATGGACTCATTCGCTATATCAGCCCTTCCTGTCTTTCGATTATGGGCTACCAAGCTGAAGAACTCATAGCACACTCGCATCTGGAACAGGTTCATCCCGACGACGTTCCTGCGGTCTTAGAATACTTTAGCCAAGCCATGATACTCCCCTCGCGCACCTCGTTAGAATTGCGCTTCAAACACAAAGATGGTCGCTATCTGTGGGTCGAAATCGTCTACAACCTCGTGAATGATGAGGCCGGAAATTTCCAGTCCATTGTCATTTCTGTCCGCGAAATTTCTAAGCGTAGACAGGCACAAGTCGAGTTACAACAAAGCCAACATCTCCTTCAGCAAATCGTCGAAACAGCACCGACTGGTATCTACCTTTTTGATGTCCTCACAAAGCAGTGTATTTTCTATAATCAAAATGGGATTTTAGGCTATTCTGAGACAGACATCAAAGCAGCGGGCGATAACTTTTTCGAGGACAGAGTCCATCCTGAGGATCGCGCCATCTTTGATGACACAGGTACACAACTCCGACAATCCAAAGCGGGCGAAGTCATCGTCAGCGAATGTCGCATGAAACATGCTAACGGGGAATGGTGCTGGGTTCAATACCATGACACGGTTTTCAGCCGTGACAAAGCGGGAATGCCTACCCAATATCTCCGTACCGGATACGAGATCACAGAGCGCAAAATCGCTGAAGAGGCGCTGCATCAAAATGAGCATATGCTCCAACAAATCACGGACGTAGCTCCAGTGGGCATTTATATTTATGACGTCAAAAAAGGGCGGGATGTTTATCATAACCAGCGTGTTGTAGACGAAAGCCCGATTGATCCAGTAACCGTTAAACCGGAGATGGATTTTTACGCGGATTACGTACACCCTGATGAACGTGAATATCATCGCAAGCACCAAGAACGGTTGCTACAAGCCAAAGACGGCGAAATAATCGATAGTGAAAACCGCATTCGTCTGGATGATGGCAGCTACCGTTGGTTCTATTTCCGCGATACCGTTTTCAAACGGGATGCCGACGGTAAACCCAGCCAATTTCTGGGCGCGATGCAGGACATTACCGAACGCAAACAATCGGAACAAGCGCTGCGCCAAAGCCAAGACTTGCTCAAGAAAATAACGGATACAGCTCCATTTGGTGTTTATATTTACGATGTCAAAAAACGGCGTGATATTTACCACAACAAGCGGCTGGTGGAAGAAATAAACCCGCAGGAACTCAGCGTTACGCCGGAAGGCGATTTTTATGCTGAATATGTCCATCCAGATGATCTGAAAATTCATGCAGAACATCAACAAGACTTGATGGAAGCGCGGGACGGCGAAGTTATTGAAAGTGAACTTCGAGCACGTAACCGCGAGGGGCAATACGAGTGGTTGTATTTCCGTGATATTGTTTTCGCCCGTGATGAAGAAGGCAAACCTATTCAGTTTCTGGGTTCGATGCAAGACATCACCGAGCGCAAACTGGCCGAGCAAACGCTGCACGACAACCAGAACTTGCTCAAGCAAATTACGGAAACGGTGCCGCTGGGCATCTATATCTATGACATCGATCTAAAACGCAATGTTTTTTTCAATCGCACCGAGAATATGGGCTATACCCTTGAGTATCTTAACAACCAACCTTCGGGAGATTTCTTCGCTACTCTGGTTCACCTAGATGACTTAGAGGTACACCGCGAAAACATTAAGCACTTAATGACGGCCCGTGATGGCGAACTATTACACAATGAATATCGTATGAAACATGCTAGCGGAGAATGGCGCTGGTATGATTTCCGCGACCTCGTTTTTGCGCGCCATGCCGATGGTACACCACGCCAATTTCTGGGTTCCATACAAGATATTACCGCCCGCAAGCAAACGGAAGCCGCACTACTCCAGAGCCAACAAGTCTTGCAGCAAGTCACATCCACCGTGCCACTGGATATCTATATTTTTGATGTCGATTTGAACAAAAGTGTTTTCATCAACCACCGTTCTAATCTTGGTTATGACGACCATGAGGCCGGTAATAATTTCTTCAATAATCTGGTTCATCCTGATGATATGGCGCTTTGCGAGGATTTCAACCGGCGGCTTGCAACCAGCGCGGATGGGGATTATGTCGAGGGCGAATTCAGGATGCGTCATGCGGATGGCACATGGATATGGCGTAATTACCGCAACATCGTGCTGCATCGCCATGCGGATGGCACACCGTCTCAGTATTTGGGCACTGTCGAAGACATTACACAGCGCAAAAACATCGAAGCTGCTTTGCGCCAAAGCCAGCACCGGTTCCAGCAAGTTACCGAAACTGTACCCATTCAAATCTTTATCTACGATTACGATTTGCAGCGTAATATTTTCGAAAACCGTCCTTCAGATCTTGGTTTCGATGCTAACAGCCTTAGCCACGATTCGGCAGCCTTTTTTACAGATCTTATCCATCCGGATGATCGCCCTAACCATGACGCGATTATGGACAAACTGCTAAAAGCGGCAGATGGTGAAATGCTGGAAAATGAATTCCGCATGCGGGCTGCTGATGGAACATATGCGTGGCGAAATTATCGCTACACCCCATTTGCGCGTCGTGCGGATGGCACATTGAGTCAATTTTTGGGGACTGTTTTGAACGTGGATGAGCGCAAAAAGGTCTCCGACGCGTTACGCGAAAATGAAGAAAAGCTGCGGCTGATTACGGATAACATCCATGATCTGGTCGCCTTGACCGACGAGACGATGCATTATCGTTATGTGTCTCCCTCGCACAGCCGTGTTCTGGGCTATGAACCGGAAGTATTAATGGGTAAATCGATCTTCGAGTTGGTTCACCCTGATGATGTGGAAATGTTACGGAGCAAAATTCTGACTGCTATCGAAAAACGGCAGCCTGACACAGCAGAATTCCGCTTCCGGCATCACGACGGTTATTACCTCTGGCTGGAAACCAACAGCTCACTGGCACTGGATAATAAGGGTGAGTTTAGCGGGACGATATTGGCCTCGCGGGATGTTAGCGAACGGCGCTGGATGCAGCGTGCCATGCTGGAACAAGAGAAGCTGCTCGTGATGCTGCAAAAAGAACAGGAACTGAGTTCTTTAAAGACTCGTATGATGTCGCGACTTTCGCATGAACTTCGCACGCCTTTGGCCGTCATCTCAACCTCAGCGGATCTTTTGGATTTGTACGGCAAGCGAATGACCGAAAATCAACGCACAGAGCGTCTGCAACAGATCAAGGCGCAGGTCAAACATTTCACCAGTATGCTCGACAATATTTCTCTGGTGGTCAAAGGCATTTCCTACAGCATGGATTTTGCGCCATCACCGTACAACTTAGAGACGACCGCTATTAGTACCATTAATGATCTCAAGGA
>JACDGI010000326.1 GCA_013821665.1 Anaerolineae bacterium | reverse complement strand
TCCTTTACCTGATGAACTTGGCCGAGGTAACTGACCCACCGGCTTTAGAACAGGCGCTGCCACGCCTACTCAGTCATCCGGCATTAGAAGTACGGCTTGATGTTCTCAGCCGGATCGAAAAGCTCAAACTGGTGAGCGCCCGTCTAGCGATACGCAGTTTACTCGAATCGGAGAAAGACATCGCTATTCGAGCCACAGCTATTCGTGTCGCATCCATCATCGATCCTGATTTCATGTCGAATCAGACTGTTCACTATATGGCTTTCGATGCGCTGCCCATACAAATTGCCGCGATTAGAGGTGTGTTTCACAGCGGCACGCCTCATGCAATCACGATGGCAGAGGCACATTTGCAGCAGTTATTGCGTTCCAAGTCGCCGAGAGATCGAACATTGGCTGTCCAAGCGGTCGGTGAAATGAATGTCCAAAATAGCGTTCCATCTGTGCTGCCGTTGCTACAGGATAGTGATTTAAATGTACGGAGTGCCGCCATCATCTGTGCCGGAAAATTACAAAGCAGCCTCCTATGGTCTGCTGTCATCGAAAACTTATCGCATAACACCATGCGACCCGTAGCCGTATCTGTGCTGAGCAGTGGCGATGCTGGTTTGTGGCCTGTTCTGGCAGATCAGCTCGCTGAGGTTCGTGCCGGATTTGCGTCCGGGACTCATCGGCGGCGCAACTTTGCCGGACAACTCATCCGCGTCGCAAGACGCTTGCACGATACGGATTTGCTAGAAGCCCATATCGACTTTCCTGATCCATCGGTTCGCGTGCAGGTTCTAACTGCTCTGGTCAAAATGAAATTCCAGCCGCTGAATCCTGAACCGATTGCGGCGCAAATCCATACGGAAATACAGGCTGACATTTTTTACTTGCAAGGGTTAGTTGTTCTAAAAGACGACTCTCTCTTGTCCCATATACTGCGCTATCTACTTGACCGCTTGCGTGAACGTGTTTTTTTGCTGTGTGCCTTGATCTATGATGCGTCTGCGATTGAGCGTATTCGCAGTGACTATTATTCGGACTCGGAAGCGAAGCAGAGCTATGCGCTGGAAATGCTGCATGTCACACTCGCGCACGAGTTGAGGCTGCTAGTCATTTCGCTGCTGGATAACGATCTCGACTATCATCAAGGGTTGGATGCGCTGGTTGCCCTGTTTGAACAGGAAGCGCTGAACTGCGACCAGTGGCTGGAACGTGTACTGACATCTGAGAGTAGTCCATCTTGGCTGAAAGTAATGACCCTATCCGGTATCCGCTCGCGAAGGCAAGGGGAAGTTCCACAGGCTGTGCAAACTGCCACCCAAGACACGAATGCCGTCGTCCGCGAAACCGCCATCTGGGCGCTTGAAAATCCGCTTGAAGAGGTTCAAAAGAGGGGAAGAATGCTACCAACGATTGAAAAAATACTCTTGCTGAAATCGGTCAACCTTTTTCGCCATGTACCCGACCCGATTTTGTTTGAAATCGCCTCAATCGTAAAAGATGAAACGGTTCCCGAAGGCAAGGTCATTATTCACAAGGGTGATTTGGGCGACTTTATGTACATTATCGCGTCGGGTCGCGTGCGTATTCATGATGGCGATCAGACCATCACGTATATGGGCGAAAATGCCGAATTCGGTGAATTGGCTTTGCTCGATTCCGAACCCCGCAGCGCTTCCGTCACGGCGGTTGAGGAAACCTATTTGCTGCGCCTTGATCAAAATACTTTTTACGAACTCATTTCTGATTACCCTGACGTACTGCGAGGTATCATTCAGGTCTTGTCGGGGCGTTTGCGGGACACAACCCGTCTTGCAATGACGGCTGGTGCTGCTCCACTAACTAATGCACCATGAGAGGCATAAATTCTGTCAGTTGCGGTGTATTGGTCAAATCCTTGACTTGCATAGTCTCAAAATCGGCTTTGAAAATGTCAGATTCATTCGCCGCGTTGGAACCCACAAAGAAATAATCTGTGTTTTCAGTGCGTAAGTCTTCTAAAGGATGGAAATCAGAAAAACCTTCCAAATGTGCGAGTGATGATGTTTTTGGGTCAAACTTCCAAATCCCATTATTACCAATCTCAATGATGATAGTTTCATCTGAACCAACAAAATAGAGGCGCGCATTGAAGGCTGCATTCCCTTTTAACATTTGGTTGCTAACCTCTCCAGTTTCCACATTTAGAAGATTTAAGCTGGGACTCAGTTTATTTTCGTCATTAATCCAACTCACAAATTGGTTATCGGGTGACCAAACACTATTGGTAATCAGTGTCTTGGTTTTATCAACTATTTTCGTTTGGCCTGTCACCAAATTGACAAGTTGTTGTGTCCAGACCTCACCATCCGAAGCCGATAACCAGACCTTCTTATTATCTGGCGATATATCCCACCACATATTTTGAAAGGGTTTGGTTATTGCTTTCCATGTTAAGGTTGCCTCATCGACATTCCAAAAGGTAACTTGCGGCTCAGCCGCTTGCTTCCCTGAAACTGAAGGTGGGTTATTCGCTGTAGTGTCGATTAACAAGCGTTTGTCTGATGATTGGATAATGCCAATCTGTGTTTCGCGGGCTGATGGGGTCGTGATTCTTGTCTGGTTAGTATCGGTATCAAGAAGGGCTAACAGTTGCTCGTTGATGCTGTAAACAATATATTTACTGTCGGCTGACCATATGACATTTAGGATTGTACCGTCATTTGGTAAATTGTGTACCGAATTTGAAGCAACAGTGTAAATGAATATCTGAAACGGTTCCGGCTGTGTATACAGCAGAACTTTGTTACCGGCTGGCGACCACACAAAGCCCCAATCAGTGGCTGGCTCTACAGGAATTGACGAACTTTTTCCGGTCTTCAAATCGAGTATAAAGAGTTCGTAATCGCCATCTGTTCGCAAGGTTTTAAATATCATACCTTGGCCGTTCGGCGAAGCGCTTGCTTCCCAACTCTCCCATGCTGTCTCCTTAAATTTTAAATCTGAAGACTGCATAGTGAGTGTTTGCGTGTCAAATATTTCAGTCGTCCAAACATTACTAATCGATTGGAGTGCCAGTATCACACGCCGCGAATCACCCGACCACAATGGAATACATTGTTTTGCCAATGTTGAACTGTAGATAATATCCATGTGCATCTCGAGATCGCGCACTTCGCAATGCGCTAATTGACCTGCGACGACATTTGAGTACGCCAAATAATGTTTATCAGGCGAGGGCTTGTAACTAAACAACCCGATTTCGGGCACGAGAACGCCAGTCTGATTATTTTCTAAATCGACGTAGCCGATGCTCAGTTTCATGGGATTAAATGAATGATCTTCAATACCGAACACCATCAGCTTACCTTGCGGAAGGGACTCTTGAGCATTGATGGTCGGTAAATGGATGAATGATAGGATTGGGATGAGCAGGAGTGAGCCTAGCCGAAATAGATGGAAAATTTTATAGTGTTGCGTCAAATGAAAGACCTCATAAAGCTGTAATTCATTATCTAATAATTATAGGTCGATGAGGTTTTGCTGCCACAAATTTGAGCCTTCGTAGGCTAATCGTAGGGTTTTATCCCTTCCACCCCAGCCCGATGCGTCCCCGTTCCTTCTCGATGGTCATGATTTCCACCTGCACAATATCACCGACGCTCAGCGTCATATCGCGCGGAATCTGGCTGCGATGCAGCAAACCATCTTGCTTCACGCCGATGTCCACGAATGCGCCGAAATCCACCACGTTTCGCACGGTTCCGCTGAGTGGCATCCCGACTGCCAGATCATCCATCGACAACACATCGCTCCGCAGAATCGGCGGTGGTAAATCCTCGCGCGGATCACGCCCCGGACGCAGCAGTTGCTCAAAAATGTCCGTCAGCGTCGGCACACCCGTATCGAGTTCAGCCGCTAATTGTGCTAACGGTTGCTCCACCTGTAATTTCGTCAGCGCTGCCGACCGTTCCGCTGTTGGCGAATTGGCTTTCAAACCCGCCCGTTTGAGGATGGCCTGTGCCACTGCATAACTTTCGGGATGGATGGCGCTGGCATCTAAAGGATTTTTACCCTCGCGAATCCGCAAAAACCCTGCTGCTTGCTCGAATGCTTTCGGCCCTAGACTCGCCACTTTTTTCAAGCCAGTGCGTTCGGTGAACACGCCGTTCGTATCGCGATGCGCCACAATGCGCTCGGCCAGCTTTGGCCCGATTCCTGCTACATGCGTCAGTAGGGCAGGTGAAGCCGTGTTGACATCTACCCCCACACGGTTAACGACTGTTTCCACCACATCATCCAATGAAGCGGCCAATTGCGTCTGGTTCACATCATGCTGGTACATGCCCACGCCAATCGACTGTGCATCAATCTTGACCAATTCGGCCAGCGGATCTTGCGCCCGCCGCGCAATCGAAACCGCGCCGCGTAATGTCACATCCAAATTCGGCAGTTCCACCCGCGCCAATGGACTCGCGCTGTAGATACTCGCGCCCGCCTCGCTGACCATCATGTAATGCACATCTTGGCGTGAGCGTGTGAGTTCGGCGGCAAGCTGCTCGGTTTCACGCGAGGCTGTGCCATTTCCAATCGCGATCAAGGTCACATGATGTTGGTTGATTAAATTGTCTAAGGTTTTAAGTGCGGCACCCCATGCTTTTTGCGGCTCATGTGGATAGATCACGCCGGTTGCCAGCACTTTTCCGGTTGGATCAACCACCGCCACCTTACAACCCGTTCGAAAGCCCGGATCAAGTCCCATGACTGTCTGACCAGTTAAGGGTGGTTGGCTGAGTAAACCGCGCAAATTGCTGGCAAAGACATTGATCGCGTGTTGCTCGGCTTGCTCGCTGAGTGTGGTGCGTACATCGCGCTCGATGGCTGGCAAGAGCAAGCGTTTGGCCGCGTCATCAATGGCCTGTTCAAGTTGTCCGGCCATCGGTGAACGTCGATCCGGTCGGAAGGCTGCCTCGACCGCCTGCCACCAATCGCGCTCTGCCACATCTAACTTTACCCGCAGCACCTTCTCGGTCTCACCACGATTGATTGCCAACACTTGATAAGGCTTCAAGCGGCTGACCAGTGTTTCGTACTCGTAGTACAGTCGATAAGTGCCTTTTTCGTCGGGTGTATCCTCGATGCGGCTAGATCGCAGCAGCCCGAAGCGCAGTGCCTTCTGCCGTACCTGACCGCGCACATCAGGATTATCGCTGATGGTTTCGGCCACGATGTCCCGCGCACCCGCCAGCGCATCCTCAACCGTTGGTACATCATCCTTCACAAACGGACGCGCCAACTGCTCCGCCGATTGATTGCCTTTGACCTGTTGCAGAATCAAATCGGCTAGTGCTTGCAAGCCTTTTTCGCGGGCGATACCGGCCCGTGTGCGCCGCTTGGGTTTATACGGCTGATATAAATCTTCGAGCGTGGTCATGGTTTCAGCCGCTTCGATTTGTACCCGCAAATCCGGTGACATCAATCCTTGTTCATCAATACTGCCGAGGATGGTCTCGCGCCGTTCATCTAGATTGTGCAGTAGGGTCGCTGCTGCCAAAATCTGTCGGATAGCATCTTCATCCAAGCCGCCGGTGGCTTCCTTGCGGTAGCGGGCGATGAAGGGCAGGGTATTTCCTGCGTCTAAGAGTTGCAGCGTCGCGCCGACTTGGTTGATGGGCAGTTGCAGTTGACGCGCGATTTTCTGATCATAGTTGGGCATGAATTCGTTCACCACTTCGTGATTACTAATGTGTCGTAAACTATCGATTTGCTCGCTGGCCTGATTGTAATGAACGATGGAACAATGTGGTATGCACAGCCTCGGCATCATCAGGACTTTTACGCATTTTTACTTTTATACCCATACGCGCCGGATTTCCGAATTTTTTGTGAAATTTGGTTTTGTAGTACTTTTGTTTAGTACATGTTAAAGGTGCTTCAGTTACACTACATTTGACCTTTAACATTGAGGCATTCTGATATGATGAGCATGATTGCTAACACTGAACCACTATTCGAAAAGCTGCGTAGTGGCAGCCCTATTGTCCAACGCGTCGCCATTAGCGAACTGCGACTGTCGTGTGACCCACAGGCGGTTGAACCTCTCGTTAATGTCATTCGTACCAGCAGCAAGGGCGTGGGCGTAGAAGCCGCACGCGTACTCGCAAGGATAGGCGAACCTTCGGTTTCAGCGCTGATCCAACTGCTTTCAGAAAACAATCGTGATGTTTGGGCATTAGCTTCTGCCACGCTGTTGATGATCGGCAAAAAAGCCGTTCCCGGCCTCATGGAAGCCGCCCGCAGCCGTAATATCCAACTGCAAACCTTATCCATTGCTGTACTCGGACAAATTGGTGATCCGCGTCCGGTTGCGCTTTTGGTGGATGCCATGCAGTCGGAAGAACAGTCGCTGCATACTGCTGCTGCTGTGGCTTTGATTCGCATCGGCTCTTCGGCTGTCACACCTTTACTGGAAGTCATGGCTGCCTTTGATAAACCCACCAGCCGCCGCACCGCCATTGAAATCCTCAAACAAATTGGTGAAGAAGCCATCGACCCGCTGATTCACGCCCTTTATGAAGCCAGTGATCTCGAACGGAATCAGGCGGCATGGATGTTAGGTGAGATCGGCGGCAGTGCCATTGAGCGGCTGTTAAACGCCTTATATTCCGATGATGTGCAGGTACGCTATGCGTCGGCATTGGCTTTGGGACAAATGAAAACCGAAGTCGCCGTTCCTGATCTCATTAAACGTTTGGATGATATGGCTGCTTCCGGCACGACTGGCAAACGGGTGTGTGATGCCGCCGCCAGCGCCCTTGAGCGCATTAATACCGCCGACGCGCGGACAGCGATCAAAGGTTGGAGAGGCCAACACTAGCGTTTGTCGCTTAAGCCTATCGTAGGGACGCGATATATCGCGTCCGGCATTCTGATTTTAATTTTGGACGGGTTGGACTGCTAACTCACAACTGATAACTTGCCACTCCTAGCTTCACTCCGACTTGAGCGCAATCACCGGAGGCAAACGTGCCGCCCGCAGCGCCGGATATAATCCTGCTCCCAACCCCACTGCTGTCGCCAGAATCAGCGCGAAAATCGCCAACTCCGGCTTGATGACAAAGAGTTGTCCGCCGATTTTGGACGTGTCAAATGGCAAGAAGTTAGCAACGCTCGGTTGGTTCGGGTCAGGTGCGCCCGCACCCGCCAAGGCACTATTAATCAGATGTTGCAGGAAATAAGATAAACCCACGCCAGTTGCGCCACCTGCCAAACCTACTAATCCCGCTTCAATCAGAAATACCGTCAGCACATCGCGGTCGGTCGCGCCAATGGCCTTCATCAAACCGATTTCGCGGGTACGTTCCAAAATAGCCATCGTCATTGTATTCGCCACGCCAAAGGCCGCCACCAATAAGGCAATGCCGCCCACACCGCCCAAGACCAGCCGCATCGCGTCGAAAAATGAGTTCAATTGGTTGATGTATTCGCCCATCCCGCCTGACTGGAAACCCAGCTTGCGGATCGCCTCCGAGATGCCCGAAACGGTTTCACGGCTTTTTGCGCGGATGACCACCTGATCGTAAAAGAACTTCTTAGGATCAATTTTGGTGCCGGTGATCCACTCGTTGTAACTCAATACATCTTGAATCGGCATCAGCATCGAGTTGCCAAAGCGGTCATTTTCGGCTAACACACCGGCTGGTTTAGGTGCGACACTGCGCTGCGTGGGAGTCGTCGCCGTGTACTGGTAAAGTTTGAGTTTGAAGGCGGTTGTATAAAGATCAACTTTGACGTTTTGCTGGTCGCCTGTACCTTTAGGATCATAGAAATAATCCCCCACATGCGCACCCAGCAGCACCTGTCCACTTTCGAGTGTCAGCGTACCTTGCTGCGCGGTGATGCCCATATACGGCAGAACTTTAGGGTCGATGCCTTGGATGCTGGCGTAACCGGTGTATTTGCCCGCGTTAATTTCGCCGCTTTGCAAGTTGGTGATGGGGATAACAACCTGTATCCCCGGTATCTTCCAAAAGTTGTTGACTTCCGCAACCGTCAGTTGTTTGATTTCGCTGGGTTGCTGCTGTTGGTCATTGGGTTTGAAATTGTAATTCGGGCTAACATCCAACTCCAGCAGTTGTGAATTGCTGCCGATGCTGGCTTCTGCGGCTTGTTGTAAGCCTGCTGTCAGGGCAATCAGTAAGATGACCGCTGTGGTGCCTACCAGCACACCACCCGCCGTCATAGCGAGGCGTGCGCGGGCACGGTTCAGATTGCCAATTGCCAACATTCCGAGTTCGTAAAACATGGTCGGTTAAATTCTCGTCACTGTGGTTTCGATTCTAACTCCCCAGCCCCAGCAAACCCAAGAGCGCATGACCGAGCAAATCGCGGCTGCTCAAGGTGGGTTCTTCCGGTTGGCCGTTATTGCCGAAATCCGGTGGCGGTGTTCCAAAATCAATCGGAGGAGGCGCTGCCGCCGCATCCAAATTATAGGTTTGCACAATCGTTTGTGGACGGTTCAGGTCATCAGTGTAGTTGAACGTCACGGTGATGACCACCGGCCCTTCACTGACAGGTGTGAAACTGGCATCCAGTGTGGTCTGGTCATTACTTTGTACCGGCCCAAGATAGGTGGTTTCTCCACTGGTGATGTCGGCGTTCTGGGTTGTGATGACTGCATTGGCAAAGTTGACTGGCTTGCGTCCACGATTAGCAATCTCCAGTGAGAGCGCCACCGAGTCACCGGCGTTCACCTGTGTCGGCATCGGGTTCGCTTCCTTCACA
>JACDGI010000325.1:1306-8776 GCA_013821665.1 Anaerolineae bacterium | reverse complement strand
ACGTTGAATAGGCTGGCTGCCTGTTTTGCTGAGTACATACTTTCGAGTGTATCACATACGCCAACGTGGTACTACTTTGGAGTAATCTATTGGCGCACTTTGCATTGTGTATCCAAAGTGGTAGACTTAAAACCAAAGTTGCACTATAGTGCATTGAACACAAAGCGCATGAGGGTTTAACGATGGCACGCAAGCGGTATAACTTTTGGCTGAACGATCAGATACAAAGCGATTGGCACATCAACGAACTGATAACCACCCTGAAAGCAGGTGGGCAGTTTACCCGCGCGATTCGCGAGGGTTTGCGGCTGTGGGTGGATCTTCGAGCGGGTAACACTGCTGTATTGATTGAATTGTTCCCACAGTTCAAGGAAAAACTGACACCAACCACCGCACCTGCAACCGGTGGGGGAGGTGGGTCGTCAGAACTCGCCAAAGAGATTGCCGCCCAAATCGTGCTGATGGGTGGCACGCCGGGTTATCTGATGCAATCTGCGCAACCTCTGCGAGTCGAAGACCTTATAACCCCAGCCGATATAGCGTATTTGGAACGACAGAAGAAAGCACCGATGAAAGCAGCAGCCGCGCCACCGAAAGCGGAAGCCCAGCAGGCATCGGTTATGGTTACGGCTGACGACATTGCGGATAACTTTTTGGCACAATTTAGTTAGTGGATTTGAGGAGGATGGGTAAGGAGAAAACCGCTTAACCCCTTACCCTGAGCAGGACAACACCACCTTGGAGGAAGATGTTACAAGTGATTATGCATCAAAGGATTTTAAAGATACTATCCAAATGGCCTATTAAGAAAGGTCATGAGGACTAAATTTCAGGATTTACGCCGTGCGAGGGTGCAACTAACACCCTCACGCGACTGGCTCCAATTCGTATATAGCACAAACAGGAGTTGATTGAATTATGAACGATTTACAGAACGGTATCAACGGGCAGGTTAACGAGAGAGCATGGGAGAGTAAGGTTATCACCCCAGAGCGCCTTGAATGGCTCGCCAAGAACGATCCGATTTCATTTGATGTCATGTCGGAACTAGTCGAAAAACTCAGCGATCCAGCCACCGACACCACCGGACTTGAGCAATGGGCGCATGACGAAATTGCCCGCCGCAAGACCGCACGCAAGCAGAAAGCGCTGTCTGGATTACCCCGCGAACTGAAGCACATTGAAGACATTGTCACAAAGACCTTTTACCGCGAACGGGGTGTACTGAATCATCTGGCCGAGTATGGTGAGATTATGCACCGCGACACCCTCAGCTATCCCAAACCCGTTAAGGGTGATAAACGCCCCTATGCCGATGACCTTACAATCTCAGTTTTGTATGAAGCGAAACTCGTGAAGCCTATTCGCGATGAAACCTATTATTCACCGGATACAACCGTATCAGCATGGGGCATAACGGCAAAGGGTAAAAAGTGGTATGAATTCGCGCAGGAAGCCCACCGCAAGGAAGGGCTAAAGAAGCGTGAGCAGATGGCTAAAACCATGCCTGAAGAATATGCCCGAATTCTTAATAAGGAAGCCCAACTTGCACGATTTAATGAGCTACCTTTCGGTGGTAAGCAAGCGGTCGAAATGGTGCTTAAAATCACTGAGCAATCTCAAAAATGGGCGTGGATGTCTAAACCGGTTGAGCAGCGTTGGATGCAGTTAAAACCATCGCTTTACGAAGTCTTGTTACTAGGGTATCTCAATACGCTCTCGGACGAACACGCGAAGAACATTTTCTATGTCCTTGATGGTAATCTGCCAGACATGATAACCGAACTCGGCAAGGCTGATAATGACCGCAAGACATTGCTAAAAGATTTTAGACAGTTGAATCCTGACCAACAGGAAGACTTGTTAAGCGAACTCCGCAAGGAAGCAGAGGCAAAAGCCGCCGCCTATGAACCACCTGAATATATGCTGCTTCAGATCGCGATGCCATTCGCTCTACAGACAATAAGGAGCATTGTGAGCTGGACTGACATTTGGAATGATAAAATCACGTTTGACGACATCCTACGCAATTTCATGCTGATCACACCCAAAGTGTTGAATGAAATTGATTGGGTAGCGCTGATTGAGTTCATTAACCATCAAACGACTGCTGGCGGTCAATGGGTTCGCATTAACAACTAGACCACCCGTAACCAAGGTTACCCGCTGGCGATGGCTGGCGGGCCAATACGAAAGGCACAACATGGCTAGAAAACAATCTGTAAATAAACCTCAACTTGAGGTTGAAACACTATCCGCCCCAAAACGTAAGAGTGCACTCGATAACCCGAAATACTGGATACGCAGTGGGCGCAGCGTCGAGGAACGCGTGGCCTTTCTGCTGAAATACGCAGACAACCAAATGATAGCCGAACTGAAGACATGGTTACTGAGCCAATCAGCAACTCAACAGCCTGCCGAATCGCAATCGAATACCGAAAGCTAGACCAGCGACCGAAGTAACCCGGTGGCGCGGCTGCCGGGGTAGGAATCGAGTTTCCGATAGCGCGGTTTCGAGTGAGCAATAATGATGGCAGGTCGCGGGAAAACTTGCGGCCTGTTTAACAGGCAGGATAACAGGCAAATGAGGCAGGGTATATCGTGGCAAAAGTACCGGACATCATTCTCAAGATGACTCTCAAAGAACTCGGCACCGGTGCCCTGAAAACGCAAGCTGAGAGCGGTGCGGGCTTCTGGGTAATCTTGGGTGACACTACAGCCCGATATTATAGGCTTGAGGACATAGCGCACGTATATCCGCAGATGACCAGTAAGCGGCGACGCGAGATCGAGCGCATGGTCAAGCGGGCTGACCTGAAAACGCAAGCGGTTATCAGTTTCCACCTGCCGGATGGCGAGATCGCTGTAGACACGTATGTGGTTGAGTAGGAGGAGTGTGAGAAATGGTCAAGAGATCATGTTTAATTTGTCAGGAGAGGCCAGCAATGGATGGGCTTGATTGCTGCGAGGAGCATCAAGTTTCAGTTGATAATGGTGAGCCGTGGGCATTAATATTCCTCGAAAGTGAGCGAATGAAAATCCAGAATCAAATTAAACGCGATGCATCGTTTAAGGCTATAAGCGTAAGTGACGATATTTTAGATAATGTCCCCGTCGGGGACAATCTGCGGTACAAAACGCCACGACGTACCGCCGCGCAGCGAGAACAGCAGGCACTATCACTTAAACAACCAGACGCGCCAGCGCCCCCAAAGGTTCAGACCGATCAAGAACGCCCAACTGAAAAGCTGGAACCGGGTACGTTGGAGAGCTTCCACGAAAAAATAGATAGCCTGTATGAGATTTGGGAGATATTTGATAAGGCAGGCGTAAAGGGCTTTAGTTGGCGGAATCCTACGGATGCCTATGAAGTTATGGCACTTATGACTGTGCTAATAAAAGACACAAAGATAGCCTATGGGCAGATTGAGAAAAATGGCACATCTAGCGCTGCCTGTAAAATCTACAACGACTTCCGTGAAGTTGGCGGATTAAAGCCGATTGAACCCCGCCGCTTTCGTGAATTATGCAAGCAGGCTTCACAAAAAATAAAGAATTATCATCGTACAGGTGTAATACCGTCCGCAGGCAAAAATTAAAGGAATATGAGAAAGTGATCACGAGTGCCAAAACGCACTAAAAAACGTCCCTAGATATATAGAGGGTGCTAAATACTACCCAATAGGGCAGCAAGCACCTATAATGGTTAACAATTGAAGATTTTGGGATATGTATCAGTATCCCTAGAATCAAAAACGTTCGGGTATCAGGCCGAACGTTCTTTCAGAAAATCGGTCAAGGGGATTTTCGCAGGTAAGGCGACCCAAGACCATAGCACGAATCAGAGCCGAAACATGAAACCTTCTAACAGTCAGTTTAGCGATAAAACCCAAGTAGGTCAAGAATTACCCCCAATTCTTTATGGTGTTTTAACGTGCCTTTCTCCTATTTCATGTTTTGAGGTTGTCCGATGTGCCCATGTTAGCCAGAGCTTACCTCTCTGGCTAACAGAAGCGGCGCATGGGGATGAACACACCTAAAACCCTCACCACCGAACAAAACGAATACCTACTAACGATTGCGGGCCTGAATGCCCACAGATGGCTACCTATTGCCCAACGGATAGCAGACAATCACCCTGAATGCATCGACCTACTTAAACAGCAGGCGTATAGCAAGTTTTCAGGGATCGAGCTTGAACGCGCCCTACATAAGCTCGATCAGGCCGCCGCGATGCCGGGTTTAGAAGCGCTTTATATGAAGCTCAAAAAACCCCAAACATTAACATCGAGTATTCACGAAATAGCCGAAAGCATTGCTAATCCTCCACCGGTTGAGGGTTGCCCACAAATAAACCAAATTGCGGTCGATCCTGAGCTTATGCGGTTGGCCCTTGGCTTGAAACAATCGCCCCAAGCCCGTCTATGGTTGGTTGTGCTTCAAATGGTACGCAATACCAATGTAAACCACGTCCTACGGGCTGATTTAGAGGCCGCTTTACCTGCCTACGGCGTAACCGTATCAGAGCGCAATTTAAGACGGTGGATGTATCGCGGTCATGGTCTGTTTTGGGAACTCACCGAAACACACATCCATTTTTCAGGGTATGAAACGGTTGCCCGCCGCTTGGTTGAGATGGCGTTGGAACATCGTCTGACCGACCTGATCGGTACGAACAGACCGGGTAAGCGTAGCATGTACATAGACGTTTCAGGCAGCTTACAGCAGTTTGAGGCCAACGTGTACGCGGCATGGCTGGCAAGCCGTGAAAACCCTACTATAGCGCGATTTACCCTATGTGCCTTATGGAATCGTGAGGCACGCATTTTAAGGAAGTGGGAGAAGCTGGCTAACGTGGATGTGGTGACGAATGAGGCGCAATATCACCCCACACACAATAACGATGTTCCAGACCACGCCTACCAGTATCAGGCCGCCCTCGGTATCAAGAAAACGGAAACCCGTTTCCGCGCCCGCATGGTCAACACGTACCATGCACCTGCAATTAGACAACACCCTCAACGCGGGCAAAGCCGCCGCGTGTTTCGTGTTATTGGAGAGTATCTAGAGTCTGTTAAACCCGCTGGCCTATGTCAGCAAGGTATGGGCAGTAATGCTCCTACTGGCGGGTTAAAGCCAACAGGCCGTCGCTACTTCGAGAATGCCACGAAAGCACGTTCCAGCGCCAAGCACACAGGCAGCAAGCCGCGTTATATCGCCCTCGGTGCGGACGATCACAACCGTATGGTGTGGGATTACACACCGGACGGTAGGCAGCAAACCACCTTAGGCGAGGAGCTTCCGCTCATCACCCAGAAGCATTTTACCCCTAAGCAGGTATATGCAAAGGACGTGATTTATGCGTAGTTTCTCGGTGGTGGACAAAAAGTACCCATACTATGTCAGAAATAATACATTATATCTATGCATTGGCGGATCGGTGATTTTCACCACCCACCATCCCCATTTTAATCTATCTCAAACCCCCCAAAAAATAAGAATGAATAGCGCCGGGCGAGCGTCAGCGATGCCCACCAAGCGTAGCGCGGTAGTAACTGCCTTGAACCTGTTGGGAGCTAACCTCTATGGATAGTCTCACGATGTGCATTTGTGGACATATTGGCTCCAAACAGCGTGGACTCTATTTAGATGTCCACAAGCGCGATTGCTTTGGTTTTTCGATGTGCTGCAATTTCAAACATGGTCGCGACGAAACGCAGCTCTGGGTGTCAGCCGTAGTCCGCGAAACCGCTACGCTATCGCTCATCCTTGAACGCGGCTTATATCAGGGCGAAAAGGTGTTGATCGTCAGCCACGAAGTCACGCAGGCAGTCGCCACCTATAACGGTAAACCACAAGCCTATCTGAATGTGTTGGTTGCTTCGATAACTTTCTTGACTGAGGTGAGACCTGACGCGCTGGTATCTACCACCGGCACACCACGAATCATAAATTTCGCAGACCTTAACGAGAAAGCAGGTTAACCGATGGCAATCAAGTTTCCGGACTACCAGAAAACGTATTCAGAACGCTTTCAGACGGACTCTAACGGTTTTCGCCAATTGGCGACAGCAGCATCCGGCATCGGTAGATTATGCCACAGTCTGGTTACAGCGACCGGCAGCGATGCCTACGGAAACGATTATCACGACCGGGCAACCGGTACGAAAGGCAGCCTGATGGACAGTCGATTTGTGGAATGGTTGCAAAGGGCGAAAGAACGCGCCGCCCAAATGGAGCAATTTACACCGGTTAGGGCAGGGCGAAACAGGAAGATGTTTTCCAATTTGCTACCCGCCGCGCCGGATTGGTTTGAAGGAAATAGGATACCTATTCAAGACCCACCGAATATTGTATTTCTGCCACGTCGGGCTTTAGCCGTCGGGCATTACAACTCTAAAAGTTACGTCAATCGACCTACTAAACAACCAAAAGCAGCATAAGGAAAAACAACATGAGTAACGGTAACGTGTATCAAGACCAAATCGAAGCCCTCAACACCAAATTGGAAGGGCTAGGGCAGGAGTTAGCGGCACTCGTCCGGGGTGACGCGACACCGGGTAACCTGACGACCGGTGAGCGCATCGCTGACCTGTTAGACGGCATCCAGCAGGCGCGACCGGCAAAGACACCCTTACAGCGTAAAGCAGCCCTCATCGAAACCTACAAACAGGGACTCGTGTTTGAGCGTGAGGGGATTGAAAACAATAAGCAGATGCAAGATCTTCAGCGCCGGGTCAACAGTTTCCAGAAAGAAGTGCAGCGGGCAGCCGTGGAGCTAGCCAATCGTGGGCGGCAGGGGTTTACCATCCAGCAGAATGCCTTGAGCGCATTAACCCATGAAGGCGCGACACAGGATGAACTCAATGCGGCAATAGAAAAGGCACATCAATCGGTTACTGAAGCCGAGAAGGTGTAGGGGTGTGATGCCAGATAACGAAGAAGTCGTATTACGGTTTAGGGCTGATGGGGTCGATCAGGTCAAGGTTGCATCAGGAGTATTGACCGATTACAAGACCCAACTCAAGGGTGCGAAAGAGGAAGCGGATAGATTAGCTAATGGTAGTACTAATTTATCAATCAAGTTTAATGAAGTCACGGGAGCCATTGAAAACATAGACTTCCCTGATTTTAAGAAAATGCGAGACGGGTTAAAGGGCGCAACCTCTGAGGCTGATGAGTTGGCTGCATCTCTTAAAGGGGTAGCAGATGCGGGTGGTAACGCCGGGAGTGCCTCACTTAGACCCACCGGCGGGGCAGGGTTGGGAACGTCGCTGCGATCCGGAAGCCAGCTCGTTAGCGGATTAACCGGCAGCGGGGCGGATTCGGAAGCCTTACGCGCGGCGGGGCAATTTGTACGTATTGGTTCAATGGTCAAACAAAGCCTTGATGAAACCGGCGGAGGGCTTAAAGGGGTTTTAAGCAATGCTGTTCCGCTAGTGGGTGGGTTGTCAGCGGTCGCGCTGGTGC
>JACDGI010000325.1:0-1296 GCA_013821665.1 Anaerolineae bacterium | reverse complement strand
GAACAAGCCGACGCGGAAATTGCAGGTCGTGAGAACGCTTTGCGCCTCCTCCAACAGGGCAACCAAAAAGAGATCCAAGATCGCATTAACACGCTTTCAGAGACTCAAAAAATAAATGAGCAGATTGCGGCTGATGCCAAAAAGAACTTCGAGACCTTTCGAGAAGAAGCTGCCAAGAATTTAAACCCGGTTCAATTTGCTGAATTTACCGCGCAAATCGCTACCGGTGTCGGTGAAGCGGGCCAACAGTACAAGGCGTTAGAAGAAGCCGCCAGTAAAGCCAATGCAAAACTTGGCGATACCTCGACCGAGTTAGCTCTATTAGAGCAGGGCAGCGGAAAAACCGCTCAATCATTAGATCAAATTGTCACAGCCGCCCAAAAGTTGCAGTTGATTAGCAGCGACATCAGCAACAAGGCATCTGCCGATTTAGAAGCCTACAAATTAGCGAACGATCCAAGCGCGACCACTAAGGGGTTAGATGACCGTATTCGCAGTTTACAACTTGAGTCTGAGGTTACCAAGAACAGCGCATTAGCCGCGCAATCATTAGCTGATTCATATGGCCGCGCCACTGCTGAGGGGCAGGCGGCTCAGGTGGAGGCGGATAACCTCACTAAACATCAAAATGCCTTGCAAACCTCAATTGAGGCACTGAGTGAGGGGTTTGTAAGGGCAGCGGTGACGGCCAACGAGCTGGCAGCGGAAGCTGACGACATCCGCAAACAGCAAATCCAGAGCATCAAGACATATGATGCTGACATTCTCAAGAATTCTGAGGAAAAAGATAAAGCCCTCGCCGATAGTCAAGCCAAGTTGAATGAGGCATTGATTGAAGGGGCGAATCAAAGCGCCATAGCAGCAGAGAATTTGGTTATCAAGCTCGATCAGAAATTAGCCGACCTTGCCACTTCATTTGGGCAGGGTGAGATAGATGCCAAACAGAAGGCTGAATATCAGGAACTCGACGACCTCGCCGCCTACAGTCGGCAGGCTGCCCAGAATGCGCGGTCACACGCGAACGACTTGGAAAAAATTTCAAGGGACTTCGCTCAACGTGAGAATGACGCAACTTTAGGCCGTCAGTTCGATCAGCTCTATGCGCTGCAACAGCAAAAGACCTCCGCGATTAATGAGTCCAATATTGCCTATAACCAACAGCAGGAAGCCCAGCTTGAGAATTTCAATGCACAGGAGGCTAATAACCTCGAACATTACAAACGGGAAGATGCGCAGCGACAACTTAACTATACGCGTCAATTGACGGCTGATAATTTGCAATACACACGTGAACAA
>JACDGI010000007.1:3082-39150 GCA_013821665.1 Anaerolineae bacterium | reverse complement strand
CGGGGGTATTGGCACAATCGCTATGCCTTGCCGTTTGTCCAGTTCTTTATCGAGCCAGGTAAGCAACATCGGCCCGAAGGTTTCAAGAAGGGTGTTATCAATCGGCGTCGGTGACCTATCAGCCAAGCCGGTGAGAATGCCAAACCCTTTGCTTAACGCGCTGTCAAAGGTTTCTTTAGGCACGAGTCCGGCACATTTGAACGCCAATAAGACAAGGCCCACAATCAGCACCAAAATCACAAGTTCTTGCCCGATTTCATGGACGATAGCCGTTCCATTGTCGGCAGGTGTTGGAGATTGTTCGGGAACCGGTGTCAGAGCTGGCGCGATCAGTGTCGCTTCGACCGGCTGACCGTTGACCGTGGCCTCGACCGTCGCGGCCGGCACATCCTGCGCGAGCGTGCGCGTCTGGCTGCTCAGCGCGAAGCCGAAAACCACCACTATTAACATCAGTACACTTATGCCTGAAATGATCTTCCGGATGTTCATTTTGCTTTCTTGCTCCTCTTCTTCTCTTCGAATTCGCTTACCCGCTTCTAGATAAATCTGAGCCACCTTATCATGCTCAGCGGCAGCCTTCCGCAGTTGCATTGCCATACGACCATGCTGCAAAACCAACGCTGTCAGTTCGTCGATTGTGAATTCCACGCATACCCTTTCGATTAGGTTGCTGCTGCCAGCGGATTCATTGCGGTCACCACCGGCGTTTCACCGGTTGACCGGATCGCTGCTAAGCCGATGCGGATCTCATGCTCCTGCACCCAGCCAAATACCGCTTTATTGCTCCGCGCGAAACGCACGGCAATCCAATCCTTCTTCCAGCCGCGAATCAATTCCAAGTTCTCGCCCTCGACCTTAATCTCAACCGGGGATCGTGTGCCCTCACTGGCGAGGGGCCGGTTATAAAGCCAGGCATGGTTGACGATGGGCTTAACAAAGTCTTCCGTCCAATCTGCATCGCTGGACGACGGGAATGGATATTGGGTTTGCAGCATCATCTGCTCGTTGAACTTACTAGCAAGGACGGACGCAAACTCAGAGGCCACCGTTTCGATCCAATTGTTTTTGCTCGATTGAATGGTCGTGTCCAGTGCCCTAATTTCGGCGATCATGGCGCTATGTGCCCTTTGCACTTCACTGATCACGATCTGCGTATTGCTATCACTCAGATTCTTGAGCGTCTGGTAATCCGCCTCTTTTTCTTCGCGGATTTTGCCGAGCGAGTCCAGGAAGTCTTTACCCTGCTTGGTTTGCTCTTTATTCTGGCCGGTCAATTCTTTGATCATGCCAAACAAATCATCTCGCTCTTTGATTTCGGCTTCAGATTTTTTATTTGCCATCTCCGCATCCGTCGCCTGTATCTTAGCGTTAGTGATGAGCTGTTCGGCTTCAGCTTTGCTTTTGTCTTTAGTCGTCGTTGCCCATGCACCAACGACCATTCCCGCAATGCCAAGTATTGCGAGTAGTATGCCGGCCCAATTTGCTTCCATAAATTCTCGCGCAGGGGACTGTCTGCTTTAGCTGACAGCGGAATGCGCTTTCCTCCTTCACTATAAATTCTCGCGCAGGGGACTGTCTGCTTTAGCTGACAGCGGAATGCGCTTTCCTCCTTCACTATTTTGCCCATGTAGTCAGTGGTTTGATCGAACCATCGGCAGTGAGCGCCCCTTCTTTCCGCAGCAGCAGCGCGATCAGTGCCCGTACCTGTATGGCGCTCAACTGCTCAACCTGTACGCCGACGGCGCTTTGTGCCAGTGTCACAATTCGGTGTCGCGAGGCATCATCTTCACTGGCCGTCTTCGCCTGTTCTGCCAGGCACAGATCCCACTCGGCGTACACTGCTACTTCGGACGGCTTCGGGATAAGCGGCGAGCGCCATTCGCCGATGTCGGCATAGGTTCCCCAACCGTTGCCCTTCCAGTGATATTCAGCGGTCGGTGCTAAGCGTCCAAGAACGCGCGGAATATCGATTTTGGTGTCGCTTGATGTCACCACCGTCAGTCGATCTTTTGCAGAAATACGGACGCGTAGCATTCCTGATCACCGGTTGTCATTGCTGCTCCGGCAATGCTGGTCTGGCTTGGGTAATGTTGTAGTTCAATGACTTTGGCTGCCGTGATGGTGAAGAAACCAAAGGCCGATAAATTGGCACCATTACTTGCAGGAAGTGAATCGTTGACTCCTTGAAACAACGTTGCTCCATCCGTGATGTTACGCAGCCGCAAACGGTTAAGATGGATAACTGCCGGCAGTGTTCCCGAAGCCACACACCAGGCCAGATAATTACCCGGCTGCAAGGTGATCTGATTAGAGGCCAGCGTTGCCAGATTACTTAAATCGGTGACTTCAGTCGTCAATTCACGCGTGCGCCATGCGCCAGCGGTGAGGCTGGCTGGGGCTGTGCCGCTGTTTTTCAAATCCTGTATCAGCACCGGATACGTGCTTTTGAGATGGACATTGACGAATGTTAGAACAAGACCTGATCCGCTGGTGGTTTCCAGTGCTTGCCCGACACGCGTACCGACGAGATTGTTATTCGCCGTAGCCTGTTTGGCAGTGGTCGAATTGACGAGTATGTCACCACGTGTTACAGCAGCACCGGCGTTGACATAACCGACCCCTAATCGCAGCAGCCGTCCATAGCTGCCATTTGCAGTCCGCCCGACCCAAACACCTGCTATCAGTGAATTATTAGCCGTCGTGGTTGTGGTTACTGCGCGATCCGTACTGGTATCCCAAATGACCACATCCCCAGTGACCAGCGTGCCGCCGGAATTATTGAAGATGTTGTCGAGATACACGCCTGATGCCGCGTTGGCCCATTCATGCCGTGGGGTAATGTTGGCGTTGGTTATTGAACTAAAGCCATTGGCAACGGCAATATCGGCCAGCGGGATTTCCCACATCACATTGGCACTCTGGGTTAAACCCGCCACCGCCGGAGTGACAGCAGGTGTGCCCTGCAACACAGCCAGCCGCACAGTCTGGAGCGCATAATCAGCCCGCACGATAACGGTATCGATACGCGGATTACCGGATGAGTTGGCGGCAATAGCAAAGGAAACGGTCGTGGTATTGATATAGGCAATCCCCTGTATCAGCGCTGAACCTGCCAGCACGTCAATAGAGGTCGTAGCCGGACTTTGCACCTGTACCTTCAAGCCGTCGTTGGGTTGTGTTCCGCTGCCGAGTAGCGGACCAACATTGGGACGTGAAGCACCCAAGCCGATGAGGGACTGATAGAGCTGCTGCCATTGCTGTGCGCTATAAGGGCCAGCATCGCCGGGTGAGGTAGACTGCCAGGGGCGGCTAGTTTGCGACATTGATTAATCCTCAGGGTATAATTACCGTTGACATTCCATAGACACGCCCACGTAATACGACACAAGGGTTATATTGAATGAATGTAGTCCATCCATTAGCTGCGTCGATAGTTGCCCCATTGGGATTCGTTGTTACTTTCCCCTTTATAGTAAAAAGGGAAGCATCAAACGGGAACCCGCTGGCAATTTGTGATTTCAACCCTAAATTGTTTGTTGCATGACGATTTTGAAGGGCCAGCCAATACATACCGGGTGCAAGTGGGATTGTACCTCCCTGAACTCCGAGATTAAGAACAGCTAGTCCAGTTGCTCCGGATGCATCACCGGCTGATTGTGCAACCCTTCGCAGGAAATTTTCAGATGCATTACCATCGTTTGTATCTTCAATATATAAATCCCATCCCCATTGATAAGCTGGCGCTGTTAAGCCTGTAAATACCACATCTTGCAATAACATGTTCGCACTTAAGCTTATTGGGATTAAAAAGGTTTGTGCAGGTGTGATAACAAACGAGTTCGATTCAGATCCGCCAAAAGTAAAATACTGAGGAAAAGCAAATACTTGCCACCCCCTCGATTGTGTACCCATAAATCGTTGACGTTGCGTAACGGTCGATTGTGCCAGCGTCGTAAAACCATTAGCGACAGCAATATCGGCCAGTGGAATTTCCCAATAGACCGTGTCTTGTTGTAGGGACGGGCGCGCCGGACTGGCGGCTGGTGTGCCCTGCTTAACCGCCAAACGAATGGTTTGCCCCGCATAATCAAGTCTTAAAATCACGGTATCAATGCGTGCGTTCCCTGAGGAATTGGCGTTGATTGCCAGTGTTTTAACAGCAGTCGATTCGTAAAATCGACCATCAACCAGCGCTGCGCCGACCTGAACATCCACATTGGAAGATAAAACCGCAGTGGCCCGCACTTCAAGAGGTCCGTAGGTTCCAACACCGCTGCCAGCAAACACACCATAATTCGGGAATGGTGTGCCAGCGCCATGCATGAGTTTCCACATACGCGCCCATTCGGCGGCAGTGTAAGGGGCAACTGAAGCATCGCCAGTGATAACGCTGTCGAAGGGGATTCCGTACTCTGACATAGTGCAAAATACCTTTCATCTCACATTAAAGCGCGAAAAATCTTTCGTAATAATTCAGACTCGCGCCGCTCACGCCGTTGGTTCCGCCCACAAGTTGGATGGTGATTGCTTGAATGCCGTGGGCTATTTCAGGATCCGGCAGGATGGCAAAATCAATCAGGTTCGATCCTACGCCTAAATCACTGAACTTATTGACACCATTGCCGTCGGTGATCGACTGCGCACCCGGTGTAAGGTCGATGATGCGCGTCTCGCCGGCTGCAATCGCGACGCTCATATAAATCGTTACCCCGGATTGTTGGTTAAGGACAGCGCGGGTATAAGGCCCGGCCAGCGTGATGATCGGATAGGATTTCCATGTGCCGGTATAGGTAATCGTGCCGGTCGTGAGAGAAACATCCGACGTGCCGAAGGAAATTGGGAAGGTAATTGGGAACACAAGCTGCGTTTGGACTGCACTCGATAAGGTAATCGCCGTTTGAGCGCTGTTGAAAAACAGAGGATCGAACGCAATGAAATCCAGGCTCTCCTGAATATTCCAATTGTTATTCCCGCTCTGCGACGGCAGAGCCAGCCCCGGATCGGCACGCACGACAATCGAGCGCAGATCGCCGTTTGGAGTCCGCAGGGTGAAGGTAATTGGGCCATTTCGGTTGGGACGTAAAAAGTTATGTAGCTCGGCCCGGTTATTCCAATAAGTTTGGCGATCACAGGCGGGGGATCGCCACAACTCAACTGTAATTGTGCGCGGCTGAAGCAGGTAATCGATCTCGGTAGAACCATTTTGCTTATAGCCGCGCCGGGTGATGAACTGTGTATCAGCAGCGCCTAAGCCGCTGTAAGTCAGCAACCGGAAATCGGGATCGCCGAAAAAAAGTTCATTCCCATCGGCGGTTGCAATGTGAATCAAATCACCTAGTTGTTCTGTCATGCTAATACCTGTGTATAGTCGGAAGTTCTGAGCCATTGCCCTAACGAAGCCTGCCAAACAACAAGTACACCTGTACCTGTGCCAGCTCCTTCACCTGATTTACGTCCGTTACTGGCCCACAGGATGGTGGCGTAGCTGCTGCCATTCCCTAACCCACCATTCGCAGCAGTCGGTAAATTAGCTACGGTAAATGCAGGGGTGCTGTCGGCAATGAGCGCACGCTCAACCCGCTTCGTATCTTCCACTTGCTGGTTGAGATCATTGAGTTGGCTTTTAAGCCCCTGCCAAACCAGCTCAAGGAGTTCGGCACTCATCGCTGTGCCACCGTGACCGAAATTTCTTCGTTATTTGGGGAGAGCGTGATTTCCACGCCTCGTATACGGAGATCAAAGCTGTCGTTGCCAAAGGTACAGGTCACCAGATCGCCAATATCGTAATCAATTCTGTAGGTTCCACCCGCTTCAGTACCTGACGGACGGAAGGTGAATTCTTTGTGCGGCTGTTTATCATAGAGGGCGGCGCGGGCACTGGTGAGAATGGTGGTGTTATCGCCGCGCTCGGCACTGCGAATATCGGTTGTGAATTCGATGCGGTTATAGGGGCTATCGCTGATGCTGTCGCTGCTAAGTCGCGTCACAATCCGACTTTCACCCGGTCCCTGCGCTAGCGCGTAAACATAATTCTGTTCTTGTTTACGATCAAACAAGAGTGACGGATCACTCAGGTTGCCACGTAGCGGGTTCAACTCGACAAAGGGCGCGAAGGGATAATTGCGGGAGCGTGTCTTATCTGTTCCGATGGGCGCGATCACGAGCCGCAACGTGTTGCCCGTTATACGGCTAGTCGTGAAGTCTACATTGGATTGGTTGGCAACATTTTGAAAAATGTCCAGTAAGTTTTCATAGCGTAATCGCCGACCGGCAGATGCACCCACGCTGCTAGAGGGTGCGACGCTGAAATTCGGGAATTGACGGGCTGCACTGGCACTCACGCCACATTGCTCATTGGCGTAATCATGCAGAATGTCATCGGCTGGCCCCGCTTTGGTTGAATAACCGGCAGCAGCAAGAGGATCATCGGCAGGATCAACCAGGCGCCGCGCCAGCAGGTGATTCAGTGATAAGCCGCCGACAACAAATTTCTCCTCATTGCCTTCACGAAAATGATGGGTCAGTCGGCAGAAATACACGTCCTCGGTCTGCAACCGGCCTGTTAACGGTGATGTCCGCTGCACTTCAATGAGGCTGTCGAGGGTGAAAATAGAAGCGAGTTGGTCGGAGTAGGGCATGGTTGCGGCAAAAAGTCCTACGTCATTTAAGATTTTGGAGTATTTAACATCGTCAAAGCTCGCGCCATCGAATACCGCTTTAGCGCTGCCGTCAAGGGGTGAGTAAACTGTAATCTGATAATTTGGGAGCATTAACGCATACCTGCCCTTAAGGTGTTGTACCGTTGTCTTGCTGACGAATCGGACTGTATCCCGTTAAACGTAAATGAACTATTACTGGTGTTACTGGTATTGCCACCTGCCGGAAGGGCCATCGGCGCTGGCTGCGCTAGTACACTGCTCAAGCTACTAAGCACGGACACAAGCTGGTTAGGCAATACGCCAAACTTTTGACCGGAAAAGAGATATTCTGGCCCCTTCTCGCCGACCTTGAATAATCCCTCTCCGAACAATCCGCCCTTCGCACCGGCAGGCGGTTGCAAGAACGCAGGGAGGTCTGTGCTGATACGGGCAATCTTAAAGTTTGAATTGGCTAATCCGGATTGAAAATCACGGAGTGCTTGCGGGACGAGGCCGCCTAAGTTCGTGTCGCCTATTTTCGCATTGTCGAAGGTGCCAATGATGTTTCCCAGAAAACCGGCGAACGTCTTAGCAATGCCATCGATGGCGCTTTCAAGAGCACCTATAGCAGCATTCATAACATTGATAACAGGGACAACTATCGCGTTATAGACCATACCGCCGAAGTTTTGCAGGGCACCGACGATGCCAGGCCCCAGGGCGGTGAAAAGATTTGCGGCATCGTTGATAATCCCGCCGAGCGTGCCGGGGGTAGTGCCTGTAAGGAAGGTGGTTACTGGATCAAAGATATCCTTTTTGAGTAGATCAAGTAACCCGCTGGCGGCATCACTAATGTTTTGTGGGAGTTGAGCAAACAGAAAAGCGGCTGATCCTTCAACGTCTGCACCGGCAGTGAGCACGCTAATAATATTGGCCGGACTGCCTTCAACGGTCGGATCAAAAATACTAGCGAACAGCACGCCTATATTTGTTTTGAGATCATTGATGATTGGCTCTATAACATCACCCGCATGAGCCAAAAGGGATGCAAAAGAACCATCAACACTGGCATCGCCATTAAAAAAGATGAAGATCTTATTGGCAACACTACCGGCCACTTGCGGGTTAAAGGCGTCCGTCAACCCCTTGAACTTGTCGCTGATCTTCGATCCCAGATCAACCGATTTAATGCGGTCAATCTGCCCCCCCAGATCAAGTGAGTTCTGTGTTAAATCCTGTAAGCCGCTTTGGTCGATTGCACCCATGAAGGCATCATTGATACCCTTCGCCGCCGCATCAACCTTATCTTGCCCACCGATCAGGTCCAGCACGGAAGGAAGACCGGCGTCTTTTCCTGTCGGCACCGCACCCCCCGCAGCAGGCGTATTCACACCTCCTGCCCCCGCTGCCTTGTGTTCTTTCGGCGCTGCCGCGCCACCGCCCGCCGCGCTGGTTTTCGGCTGGGCCTTTGCCAGCGCATCTAAGTACGCTTTGCGGATATTCAGCAGTGCGCGTTCGGGTGCTTGCTGGGCCTGCGCCAAACCCAATTGAATCTGCGACCGGTCTACTAATGATTGTTGGGCATCGACCTGCCCTTGGATAGCATCGCGCTGCTGATCGAGCAAGCGCAAGCGCTCGGCAGCCGCCGGATCGCCCTGCGCGACCGCATCCTGCAAGGCGGCAGTCTGACGATCAATCGCATCCAGCGCGGCTTTGGCCGGTTCGTTCAAAGCATCGAACTGTGACTTAATAATGTCGAGCCGGTTCTGGAACGGCAGCAGGGATTTATCAAGCTGCGCCAGACGGTTCGTGACCTGAACTAAGTTCTCTTTGCCGATGTTACCCAGCGCATCGCTGACTTCCTTGGCAACCTGTTTGACTGGATCGAGGGATACACCGGCAATGCCGTCCAGCCACGCCATCATGATATTTTCGCCGCCCTTGTCAATCACTGACAATGGGCCTTCCTTGGGAGGTGAGAAGCCGATCAGGAAGTCGGCGATGAATTGGGCAATGGCGATGACTGCCGGGAAGATCAGCTTATTGGCGACCGAAATAATGCCATTGGCGAAGCTGCCGAAGGCTGCTGCTGCACCGTTGAAGAGTTGTGGGCCGAGGTTATCTAAATCGAGGCCAAAGAAGTTCTTGGCGACATCTTTCAAAAAGGTAACAATCTGGCCGACAATGGCACCAATAACCTTGCCCACGCCACCAAGAATGTTGGCAACAGTTTGGAAAGCTAAGGCGAAGTAAGGCGCGATGCTGGAAATGATATTAACAATCGGCTGAACAACGGCCGTTACAATATCAATAACAGTACTGAAAACAGTGGCGATAATGGAGGCAATGCCGCCGAAGATGGGGCCAACCGCCTGCGCCAACTGCTGAAAGATGTCAAGAACCTTTTGGGTGGCATCCAGCACCACCCCAAACGCAGGCTGCACCGCGATGGCAAGGCCGTCGAAGGTGTTGGTGATGGTAGCCTGCTGCCGGTCGAGCTTATCAGCATTGCTCTCTACCGAGCCGCTCAGCGTATCAATCGCCTGCGAACCGGCGGTCAGGGTGGCATTGAGCAGCGCCATACTTTTATCAGTATCGGAAAGCTGCCCGACGGTGATGCCCAGTGATTGAGCGTAATTCTGATAAGCGGCCTTCTGTTCAATCACCAGACCGGTGTTCTCAATGAGCTTGGGAGTACCCTTCTTGACACCCTCCACCAGATTGTTGAATAGCTCATTGACACTGCGCCCAGTCGCATCGGCTTCCACCTTGGCGATCTTCAGAAATTCCGGCAGCGATTGTCCTAACTTCTTGCCGAAGTCACCGGTGACACCTAAAAGCGCGGTACTGGCCGTGCGTATCAAGTCAAAATCAGCAATCGTACCTTCACTGGCCGCGCGCAGGTCTTTAAGAAGCGACTGCGAGGTCAAGCCGACACTGGCCGTCAGATGGTCGAAAGCGATACCCAATTCTTGCAACGGCGCACCACGGTTGCCCAGCGCAAGAAAGGCAGCACCCAGCGCCACAATCGCCGCGACCGCCGCCAGCGCGGGTAATGGAATTGCCACCAATAAATCAGTGAAGCCGCCGAGTTGGTTGCCGAAGGGGACACTGTCTTGAACAAAACCTTTCAGCTTATCCCGAATGCCGTCTACTGTCGTCCCGACTTTACCCAGCGCATCATCAAGGGGCGAAGCCTTCTTGGCCGCGTCCTGCGTGGTTTTAGCGGAGTCACTAATCTTTTTATTGATCGAGTCCATGCCCTTGAGAAAATCGGGCAAGCCCTCGATAACAGCCTGAATACCATGACGAGGCAAATTCGACATAAAGAACGCTCGGCTTAGGAATAAATATTGAGACTTACGAATTGAGTAGCGTGTTATGCTATAAAGAACTTATTAGTAACAGGAGGAATTTCGATGCGTTTTAGAAAATATCTGTTTACGGTTTTGGCGATTGTGGCATTGGCGTGGATCGTTAGTGGTCTTGGGGTCGTCAGTAACGTTGCCAGTAAACAGCTTCAACAGCCGAACGTACAATCAAGCAGCGCCGCTCAACTCGGAACAGCTATCGGCTCTGGATTATCAACGACCGTTGTTCTTTGTATTGGCGTGCCGCTATTCTTCTTATTTGCGCTTCTGGCTTGGCGAAACAGTGTTGGATTGACCAACAAAAAACGTCATGAGGAGCTGCTTGCTGCCACGCAGCAAAAACAAAATGTGACTTGAACCGGATAACGATACGATAGAGAAGCCATTAACTTCTCTATCTATAATTATACCAGTGACACTCCGCATGGTCTAAAGACCAGCGGCTTCTACAACACGCACGGCGCAGTCGCCCACGTTAGGTTGTAAGGGTGTGTCCCACCCGGCTTTGATTAAAATGTTGATAGCGGCTCTGTGGTCTCTATCCAGAGACAGACCACAGGCGCAAGAAGTGGCGAGATTAATGCCGAGGCCGCCTCGATTGCCTCCCAGACTCTCTAGCTGCCGCATCATTGGCCACTGCTGGAATAGCATTCGACATTCTGTATACGACAAGAATGTGACACTTGGAGCGACTTTGGTCGGCATCAATATTCACCCACAGCGGCGTGCCGGGCAAATTATCGTATTCGACAGGAGTCATGCCAGAATAGATCCTCGCTTGTTCTTCCTCATAGGCCAGCGTGTAAGTGATCGTCGCGGCGGATGGCTGAAATGAATAATCCCCGATAGGACTACCATTCGCCATCACGCCGTAAATTTTCCCGCTTCCTCTATCCCCTTCGCGGTCGGCAGGAACTGACCCATGATGGCCTCAGTTAGTTTGTCTATATCTTCGTCTGGAACGAGCGAACAGACATATAAATATTTCATCATGACATCGCTGGCATCTGGGAAGAAGGCCCGCTGCTCTTCGACAAATTCGGCGTCCGGTTTCCCTTTGACACCAATCGTGAAGACATAGATCAGGGTGGCGATCTTCTGATTGGATTCCCATTCGGCCAGCATTGCCAGATAGCCGGGATCATTTGGCGCAGCCTCCATCTGTTTATGCTTGCCGAGGATCAGGACTTCCTTCATGGGAATGCGCGGCTTGCCCTCATTGACAAGTCGCTCCAGCATCAGAGAGCTGATACGCTTGCCGGACAATTCGATGTCCTCACCGCGTGATGTCACAAAGACGCCGCGATCCACATCGATATGTGCAACTTGAGGGGTGGCACCCTGATCAGGCACCACCTCGTGTCCATTGCTGGAGGGTTGGGTCATTTCGAGTATCTGGCTGAAATCGCTGAATTCAGTCATTAGCCCGCACCCATCGCTAGAATCCCGTCGGTGCCGACAGACTTCAGGCCACCGGCCAACACAACGTTGTAGTTCTTCGCGGCAGGTATGACGAAGTTGTAGCGTGTCGCAGTGGAAGGCACACCACCAACATAGGATTGATCAGAAAACCAACTGTAGCCATTATCGCTGGTGCGATAAATACGCGGGCTGCCACTGGTTTCAACGGCCATATAGCCAACCAGTTCGTCAACAAAGCGGATTTTATCGACAACGGTAATGGCGCTATCAGGCGTGCATTCTGTCCAGCTCACACCCTTGTTGGTGGTGTAGAACACTTTGCCGTTAGCGGTACCCACGAACCAGGTCGAAGCATTTACGACCTCGACGGTCTTGAGGACAATGCCCACAGCAGGACCGGTCACCAGTGAGAAAGTTGAGCCGCCATTTTCAGACAGAACAACAGCGTTAGAAGCGCCCACAGCGACAATCGTACGGCCTTTGCCGCGAATGTCGTTCAGGTTTTGCACGGTGACACTGCCATCAGTCAGGACGGTAACGGCGGCTGTTGGGTTGGACATGAAATAGATATAACCACCATTGGCCGCGATATAGGTCTCGCTGGGCGATTTGCTATAGATCGCGTTGGGGCCTTTAGCTGTCACATAACCACTGGCGACACGCGTCCAACTACCGGCAGTTCCAGCATCCAAGGCGGATTGCTGCTTGTAGTGATGCGCCAGATCGGCATTCGACACGACCACGATCCGGGTGCCGACGTTCGCCAGTGCGCTGCCCACTTTGGTTGCCAGTGTGGTGATGTCATCGGTTGTCCAAGTCGCGCCACCGTTCTTGGTGCGGACCAGTTGCGAGGACAGTGCCGGCGAAGCAACAATAGTGCTCGTCAGTACATACATCTTCTGAGCGCCATCCGACGGATCACCGCAGTCACCACATTGGAGTTTGTCGGCGAAGATCCCATCGAGCGCTTCGGCGAAGACCGATGTATCGGCCTTTTCGCCGAAGGTCATCGGCAAGAAGCGATCAAAGGCGGTGATTTGCAAACTACCCGTGAGGTCAATCACCGCATCAGCGTCAGTGGTATTGAAGGCACCTGTGTTGAAAGCGGTTAAGCTCACACCCTTGACCAAAATTTTGGATTGAAAATCATTGATGTCGTCCGGCGCGGCGCAGTTCGAGCCAACGACGACCATATTGAACTTGCAGCGGCGACGGCGCAGATCCCACCAAAAATCCCGTAGGTTACGCCCCATATGCTGCGTGAAATCGGTGGTGGGCAGTGCTGGCGGCGGTGCGGTTGTGTCGACGATGTCATAGCCACCGCGCACTTCGGATGACGGACAGTAGATTGGATCACCTGTACCGAGATCCTCTTGGAAACCGCCTAACGAAAGGCAGCCGGCATAGACATAGGGGTTGACCGGGCTGCTGCCGGCTTGCTGAACGAAGACTCGAAATTGAGAACTTTTAGCTAAACTTATATCGTCTGGCATTTTACTCTCCTAATTGAACAATGGTTGATAGTTTAAGCGCGACATGCGATTCCTCTTTAGCCAACGCCTGAATTGAAAGAAAATCGGATCGTATCACCATGAGCACTGCGGCCTTATAGCGATCTGATGCACCGGGGCGGAAAAAATCTTCAGGTTTTATTAAACCTTGCGCGTGTAAAGCAACCGTAAAGTCGCGTAGCCAATCCGTCGGCATATGTGAGTACAGAGAAGAAATGTCGAGTGACACTGGAATACCCATTGACCCATCGGTCTCACCTTTGGGCAGCAGGCTCACGCGCGGGATACCTGCCGGGTCGGTAAACGACTTCTCAACGATTTCGGGTTTCTTGTTAGGTCTACGGTCGGTCATAATCCTACTGCCTCCACGTTTCGCCAATTTTTTACGCGTGCCCATGCCCACGCGCCCCCGTTAGTGGCCGGAAAGGGGTTAGTTGAATTTGCATAGGCCGTTGCACTGGCGCTGTTGTCTTGGAATTTGATCACCCGTGCGCGGTAATAGGCCAGAATACGATTGGATTGATCACAGCCGCACTTTTCATGTGCCAGCAATGAGGTCGATAAGTACGTTACTGCTTTTGCCATCTCGGGCTCCATTTGGCCGTTGACCAGTGGTAAGCCAGCCAAATAGTTGATCTGCAAGCGCTCCGGCTCGTAGCTAAACGGACAGTCCAAGCCATAGGACGCCGTAACGCGCCCCTGCTCGTTCTGGAACTGACCCAAACACACTGCCTTGATGCTGAAGGTGCAGCCTTCTGAGCAACCGGGAACATTGTTCCACATTGCCACACCCTGATAAGGCATGTCATCGGTGGAATGGGTGTTGGTAAAAGCCCGATAGCAAAGCAGCGATGTGACATAGTTGGTATCTGTGGCAGCATTGAGATCTTCCGGCGATACACTGAATTCCAGCGCAGGATTAACCAGCAGCGTGCGATGCCCTGTAAAGGTAGCAGTATTGCCGCTGATCGAAACCTTGACTGGGCGCACACGCCACACCTCGCTCACGTCTTCACCGTGCCGATCACCATCAGCGAAATACAATGCTAATTCGTTGATGTCGGTAATAGCCCCGATTGCGGCATCCGTGATGGTGGCTGTAAACGTTTCTTTGACTCCATCGCCGTCCAGATCGGACGCTGCAAGATCCGCCCCTGCAATCGTGCTGATGAGGGTGCGGTTGAACATGCCGCCAGAAATGACATGATGCCAAGGTAATTGCACTGATTTCGGTTCGACACTGTAACCACCCCGCCGGATAGGCTGGGGATATGGCACAACGGCATCAACGAAATATTTAGGTGCAGGCCAGTACAACAGCTCGTCAGCAATCATCCGCTCAGCGTCGGCAATGGCTTGAGCCACCTCACTTCTGCTCAAGTGGTCTTGTTGCCATTGGAACTGCTGAAAAATGGCTTTGCATTGATTGGTCTTCTTGCCGGGATAGATCATTCCGTTGAACTCCCAAGGCGAGATGCCGAGAATAGCAGCCCAAGTATCGAGTGGAAGCAGGGAGTGAGTGGATGCTCGTGCCATGTGTTAACCTGCCCACTTCTTCATAAATACAGCCGCGCCGGAGATCGCGAACGGGAACAAGATCCACTGCGCCACATCGATATGATTGAGTAAAGCCGCCGCCGCAATCAGCATGGACACCCCAAACGCGATCCACACGCTCAAGCAGTAAAAACACAAAATTCCTTCGGCTACCCAATTCGAAGCAACCGGATTCGAATACGCGTCAAATGTCACACCGATGCGCGTGCGAAAGCGTCCAAAGATGTCTGCCGGGCCAGCTTCATTGTTGAACATCTGCGTCAGGCGATAGGTCGCGAGCAATGCGATGACGATTAACTCAGTGGACATCTTCGGCTTTTTCCTCGTTATGCAAAGTTGATTGCAAATGTCTGTTGACCTTCTGCATCAGGGTGTTGAGCTGATTGAGTTCGGACACTGTCAGCCGCATGGATACTCTATTTACAAGGGTGAGCGGCGGATTGGCATAGCGAGTGACCATATCGCGTATGCTCTTCTCATCCCCTTGGATAAAGATGCGCTTATTGAGGAAGTTGGCTAACTGCTGAAGCATTTTACGGTCAGACATGCGAATAGTCTCTCGGTTTACTTGCCGGACTTCGAAGTTTTGGCATTCTTTTCAGGTTTTGCGGCTTCTGCAATTTTCTTTGCATTACTTTCGACAACCGGTTCGTCGAGCGCTTCGGCCTCGGTGCCATGCTCGGTAGGTGCTTCGGCTTTCGCCACGTCCGCAACAGGATCCTGTGCAGCGGGTGCTTCCTTGGTATCCTCTTCTGAGTCAATCGGCTCAGGTTCAGGCTCAATTACTGCCGGTGGGGTGATCACATTAGGCGCAGGTGGAACGAGCGTTGGCTCCGGCACGGTCTCGTAATCGTTCACGACGGTAAAGATGCCTTCGGATTCGGTGACATCCTTTTCCCAAACATAGAACACGTCATTGCGCGCCCGACGACCGTAAGGCACCCGTGTGGCAGGGCCAAAAAACATGACCTGCCCTACCGGCGACTCTTCACTCGTCAATTGAATTTTGACCATTTCACCGTAGGATTCGCGATAGTCAGCAATATTCTCCGGTGACGGTGGTACACGAGGCTTGCCCTTCGGCGGTTCAACACAATTGCACATGGTTCTTCCCTCCATATATCCGCCGTAGCGTTTGGTCAGCAATACCTTAAACTGATCCTTAATCGCTTCGCCGGCGGTTCTTCGAAAGCCGCTCTGTAAGTGATAGATCAGGAGCGGTTCAGGTACCCGTACACCGCAAAAGCCGTGTACGAGCATCTTCATGAAAAAATCAACATCTTCGAAAGCGGTCATTTCTTCATCAAACCCACCAACCGCATCAAACCAGGCACGTGGTAACAGGGTCGTAACAGGATGAATGGATGGCCGTTCCCAAACCGCTTGGAAACTGTATTCCGGTGTCGGATGAACAACGAAGTTCGTCTGCTTCTCTTCGGTCAGCCAATCGGTATAGGCATAGCGCCCATGCTGCCGGTAGGCTTTGAGTGTAGCTTCCAGAAAGCGCGGCTTGAGCATGTCGTCAGCGTCGAGGAATACAATAAATGGCGCGTGCGACTGTTTCGCACCCAGATTACGCGCTGCCCCTGCCCCAATGCACCCCTTGGTTTTGATCTCGCGCGCCCACGGGAAGCCGTTTTCAAGGTGTAAATCGCTGCCGCTATCATTAACGACAATCGCCTCCCACATGCGGAAGGTCTGCCCTTCGACACTGTGCAGCGCGTCCGTAACAGTACCCTCATGACCTTTACCAACCGGGATAATGATGCTGACTTCCGGCTTATCGTAGAAGCGCACCGGCCACGAACCTTTAGGCGCTTTGCCTCCCGCTGCAAATGGCCGCTGCCCATCTTTCACCCCCGGATGCCATTCCAGCCAATCCGGTTCGGGAACTTCGCCGGTGCGATGTACCTGTGAAGCACTCTTGTCATGAAGGCGATATTGAAACCACGGTTCATGGGTGACATGCTGTGCGCCGTAGCCGATTTCGCCCATAGTCGTCCAGAATTCGGCATCCTCGACATACCGGTAGTAAGGCCGGAAGCCGCCCGCACGTCGCCATGCTTCCTTGCGGAACATACACAGCGACGGAATTTGATTAATCCGTGCGTACTGCTTATCGAAATCCCAACCATCCGGCCAACTGGGGCTATGCCCTAATACGCCGTCGGCGCTCATGACCTGCAAGCTGGTAAAGGCAATCCCTAAAGTACGATCTTTATCCAGTGCATCCGCGAGGGTCTGCAAATAAAGAGGTGAGCCGATACGATCATCAGCATCGAGGCAGCAGATAAATTCACCTGTAGCCATTTCAATACCCTGATTGCGCGTTGCTGACAGGTTGCCATTATCGGCGAGTATCGCTTTCACCCCTCGGTTGGCATATCGCGCCACGACTTCAGCGCTGTTATCAGAACAGCGATCCAGCACGACAATGATCTCGTACTTGAATGCTGCCTGCTGATTGAGGACGCTTTCAATCGCTTCGCCGACATAAGCCGCATAGTTATGGCACGGGATGACCACTGAGATCTTCGCACCTTTGTGCGGTTCAAGTACCGCCCGATAGATTGCTGCGAATTGTTCGGTGACCTTGTCCCACGAATGAACTTTCACGGCTTCACGCGCGTTCTCGCCCAATGTCTTACGGTGTTTTTGACAGTAGGCTAATCCCTCTGCCAGTCCATCAATATCGCCGGGTTCAGCTAGAAATCCGTGCACGCCGTGCTCGACCAGATGATCCGTATTGGGCAATCTAAATCCCAAGACCGGCACGCCTGATGCCATTGCTTCCAATGTGCCGATACCGAACGTTTCCACGTTCAACGACAGATAGACACCGGCATTGCGCACATAGGACTTCATCACCTCGTAAGGCTGCCGGCCAACGGTTTTGATATTCGGTGTGCCTTCGCCGAAGGTAGACAGAAACAGCGTCTTAGGCATTCGTCCAGCCAGTTGAATCATCGGCGACGGATCACTTACATGATCGACCCGCGCTTTATTCCACAGCACATAGCCTTGTGGATTTGGGCTGGGAGTCCATTCTTGGGTATCCACACCCCAACCGATGACGTGCGGATTGACGTGCATATCGCGCCGGAGCACATCGGCAATCCACTCGCTGGGCGCAGTGATCGCTTTCGCTGTCTTCAAATTGCGGATGACATTCTTGTTGATGGCGAAATAGCCGCTGCTTTCCATGCCGTCGCTCGTTGGGTAAAGGCCGTGATAATGCGCGACATCAATCGGCTCTTGACTCCCCTGCCCTGCATGGCCCGCGCGCAGGTCGGCACCCTGCTCGTTTTCGACCAACTCAACGCCATAATCCGGTAAGTGTTTATCCAGCCGGCACACGATATTGTTGATACTGTTGCTGAGATCGCGCCCCGCTTCGGAAGGCGTTGGTGTCATCCAGACTTTGAGCATCGGCTTACTTGTGGACGTACGCGCGCGGGCGGATTTACGCCAGTGCGAAGCCGGTTGGAAGTTGGGCGGTAAGTCAATCGGCGCGTCGGCTGCCGATAGGATAATCAAGGAAGTGTTCAGGTTTTGTTGTGGTTCATAGCTCACAGTCCAACCCGCCCAACGAACAGGTAACCCTTCATCCACGAACCATGCTTCGAGTTCGGCGTTGGTCCATTCGCGGACGTGCGCTTTGTTATCCGGTGGACTGCGATCCGGATCTCTGTACAGTCGTTCCCGATCTGGCGTGCTGACCAGCACATAGGCCGCAGTTTCAGCAGCATTGCGCAGCGTCTTGATCAGGGCATCAGGTTTGATAAGATGCTCGATCACATCCGCGCAAATGACGATAGCGTTTTCAGTGGCTATTTCGGGAACGTCATTCTCAAAATCGCAACTTAGCCATGTGCCCCAATTATATTTAGAACGGCAATATTCAACATTTTGCCGATAATCAATGCCGGTGATTTCGAACTCATTTGCGTAGGGGGTGAGCTTTTTACCACGACCGCAACCTAAATCAATCAGACGCGTTACGTTGGTTTTTCTAGCCAGCCCTATAGCTAAACGATAAACATCCGCTTGCCAATGTTCACTATCATCTAATACGTCATGAAAATATTCGGGGGTTAGGCGAGGGATGTAGTTTTTATTTAAGTGATACTCGCCCACTTATTTGCGCCTCCGCGTGTCATTGTCAGTGTATTCCTTAGCCATTCTGTTCTTTAATCCTGTTACCGTGATACCGTACGCCTTTGCAGCAGCAACTAAAGTGGGATAGTCATTGATTTTTGATTCCGGAATGTCGTTCTCAAGAACCTCAAAATAGAACGCACTTCTGCCGTATTGTTTATAAGCGGATTGGAGATGTAAGTTTGGGTGAACTCCCCGTTTTAAATGCCACCAATGTTGGTTTTGACGAATGTGCAAAGACATCGTTTGCCCAACATACACTTTTCCGGTGCGGAAACAGGTAATTCGATATATGCAATAGTTTTTTGTGGTAATATCAGGGGCATCTGACATGGCGACTTATCCTCGCTTTTGTTAGCTAGATACGCCGACAAATTAGAGCTTGTCGGCGTATTGCATTTATATGCCTATTATACCACGCCTACCAGATCGGCGTTGGGGTACTTGACCACTCGGAGTAGTACTTCGGGTTTTCGCCGGTGCTCACGCCGCCAGCAGTGAAGTAGCTGCTGCTTGGGTTCCAGCTATCGAAGTGCTGCGCAGGAGCATAAGCCACGTTATCAATGCGCCATGCGAGCTGAGGCGTACGCATCCGCAAGCGAGGGGTAAAGGTGGCGTTCAGCTTCAAGCAGCCGCGCGCGAAGTCGGCTGTCCAACGGAACAACCCACCATCCGTTGTCCAAGTCAATCCACCCACCAACTGTTGAATGGCATTGGCTTGGTTGTTGCCGTGGTTGAAATATTCCCAGAACGTGACCGGGTAGCCACCCAAAACCGTCAAGGGAATGCCGTAGATGGTGCTGGAATAGCGTGGTACGCCACCGATATTGCCGAGGTTGGTCTCGGTGATCGTGTCGTCCAGTACCACCTTGGTCATCCGGCCATTGACCGGGATCATCTGCGAGTCACGCAGTGCATTACGCTGAGCGTAGATGCTTTCCGCGTCGATGTTGCCCACCGCGCTGGTGATGGTCGCAATAACAGCCATGACCTTCTGCAATTTCTGTGCGGGAATCACATCGGTGATTTCCTGCCAGAGTTCGGGCCGCATGGCGATTTCATATTCCGGCGTGCCGAGTCCCTGACGACGCGCTTTCCATGTCGCCTGAGCATCCGCCGCTTCAATGATCCTCATGATGTTGGTGGCACTGCCGATCAGGGCACTGCCGAAATTCAGCACGTTTGAATTAGCCGCCGGGATAAGCACGTTGTTGGTGGCATCGCGCTTGTTGCCAGCGTTGATATGAATATCCAACCCGACAATATCACGGGCCTCGCCGTTGTTGTTGGCAGGGCTGCCGGTGAAGACGCGCGGGGCAAACATGCGCTGGAAGGAGAGGATCATTTCCCAGATGCGCGAGGCCAATTCGTTGTTGACGGCATTCTGCAAGCTGGGGGTGGTCGACGGCGTGCCGAAAAGACCTTGCGGGAATTGATTGGCGACCTGCACACTGAAGGCATCGGTCATATCGGCGACACGACCGGCACGGTCGATGTAGACTTCGCGGGTAGACATCTTGTAATTGCCGAAGGTGTTGACGATAGAAGCGACTGACAGCAACCCACCTACGGGGCCATCGGCGCAGGGAGCCGTTGGCTGCTGGGTGAAATCGTCCAGTGCCCCGGCGGAGGTGCCGGTAATCAAGGTGTCAAACGCTGCATCTGTCCCGCCGAAGTTGTTGTCGAGGTTGCGCGCCCCATTAAACACCGGCAGTGATTCCGCCACGCCCATCATCGGCGACATAATGGCGGAGAAGACCGGGTTCTCGCGATCCCGGCGGTTGAAAAGACCAGACGGGCCGTGTAAATACGGGCCGACCGGACTGAGTGGCGGGTTGTTTTTGGCTGCAACCCCTGTATCTGCGCCCTCTGTTTTCAGGGCAGTGTCCACGAGATTTGGCATTGTCTTAGGCTCCTGTTGCTACGGTGGGCTGCCCACCAACTAATCTGTCAACGAGGGAAGGTGCATCATTCACCTTTGCCTCAGTCATCAACGTATCAAGCAGCGCTTTTTCGCGCGTGTTGAGCAAGGTATCACTCGATTGGGATGCCGGCGGCTGAAGCGCTTTGAGTTCCAGAAGCTGCTTTTCCAGATCGTTAGCCTTTGCCAGCGACTGGCTTTCGGCTTGCTGGCTGGCCGAAACCTGGTCTTGGAGTGCCCGAATGGTTTCATTCAGGGTTTTCACCTGTGCAGGCAGACCTTCAACCGTTTTGAGCCGGGTCTCGATGTCGGCTTGAACGGCCTTGACGGCTTCTAGTTCGCTCTTTGCAGCGGGGATGGTTGCATTGTCAAAGTTACCCAACCCCTTGGATTCGACACCGAGCGCTTCCAACGTCTTGGTATCGGTGATGGCTTTGGTATCGGCGGATTCAGCCCGTTTGAGCATCTCATCACCGCCAACGCCCCGGATGAACTCGCGTTGCTGTTCCGACAATGGCATGGGTTTAAACTCCTCGAAACTCGTATATGGAAAGGCCTCCGCCCCATCGGGCAGAGTGGTAATCTCAATAGTGTTGTAGGCGTAATAGACGCCATTCTGCTTGGCCGACTTGGGATAATTGAACATGTGCGACAGTTTGATATTGCCGGCATTCTTCTGGTAGAACTCAATGGCACACTTCGCTTCCGGTGTGTCGTCGAAGTGACCGACTGCCAGCAAGAAGCCGCCCGACTTCCAAACGATGTCAGCCTGTCCATGCCGGGTGCCCTTGGTGTGCCAGGTCCACAGCTCGGGCATCGGGACAAGTCCCTTGCTCACGCGATCTACGTATTCCTCGTGCGCTTTGTCGGCGAGAATTTCCGCTTCGCGATCCTTGAATTTGCCGGTGTGCCGGGCCAACCAATAATGTTTGCCGTTGGTCGCCTTGAAGACGCTGAAGGAGTCTTCTTTGAGCGGCGCTGGTTCAGTGCGGAACATCTTGGTCACTACCGTGCGGATGGTTTCTACCAACCCCTTGCCGGAGGTCGGCAGCGCCATTTCCTCAACGGCCACCTCTTCCATTGGCACGATGACCACTGGAAGTGGATTGGAAATATCAGGTGTAGTCGGCAAAGAGCCTTCCCATCGGTCAGATAGGCCAGTTGCAAGAATGGGTTCAGGATAATTCCGAACAAGATGGCATTCGGGCGGATCATTGTCCCAGCTCGCTGCTTTGAACCAACGGCAGTTAGCACAAGCTTTTACACCGGGTTCAGGGGACAACGGTGAATAGTTGACTTGTTTTTGATCGAGCAGCCCGGTAAAGGCTTTCGAGTCACGTTCTTTCACTTCAGCCACATTGGATCTCCTTAGCCCTGCTTCCGGGCAACTTTTGCAAGCGCCTGACTCATTTCTTGTTCCATCGTCTTCTGCCGACGTTTGGCGATCAGAACCGTGAAGTGTCGACCGGCGAAGCCTGGATGATGGACACCCTGGCTGAACACGTTGTCTCCGGAGCTGCCGCCTGGTTGCGAACCAATCACACCGGTTTTACCCTTCGCGGTATAGCCAGAGGAGAAACGCAGGAACTTCGAGCGCTTCGGCTTAATATCGTGAGGTTTCGTGCCTTCATCCACGTAGCGGTAGATCTGATCATTCGTGCCGGCGAAGACGACATAAGCCGCTGCATTTTCTCCAACGACGACCGCAAACTTCGGCTTATGCTTCCATGTGCGCGTCGTGGATTCCAAATCGCGCTTCGTCAGGTCAGCCGTCTTTTGTGCGGCTTTTTTCATGGCCGTCACATATTCCTGGCCGGTCGGCAGCTTGCCGGGTTTGATCGCATCTAATCGGATACTAGGCACTGGGCGCCTCCGGGTGGATGTGGATATGCAGCATTTTTTGGATAATGGGCGGGCGCCCACGCGTGATGGGTTTATCAGTGGGTTTAATCGAGCAATCACAAAGCCAGCCCCCACAGGCCAACCCCTTGCCTTTGGGCATCAGGTCGTATGGTTCGAGATATTTACGCCAAGTCGAATTGCGGTAGACACGTTCGGCATACCCTGAGCAGCTCGGACAATGATCTTTGGTGTCACCATAAAACCATTCGCCCTTTTGATCGGCAGCCGCCATTGTGCCGGCCAGACTGACGATGCGCTCGTAGGTGTTGACCCACAGCTCGGCGCGGTTTAACAAAGGTTGGAGCGCACCATCGTTGGCTTTACTGCCATCGATAATGTCGAGTCCAAATCCGGCGATATAGCTGATCTCGGTATTGATCTCCAGCGTGAGGCGCTGCTCTTCCTCGTCGCTGCGCTCGGTGTCTGTGATGCCGAACTTGGCAGCCCCTTCATTCCATGCCAGCGGGAATTGGCGGCGAATAGCTGACCCCATCGTTTCGTGGAAGTCATACAGGGTGAGTGCGCCTGACCATAGGCCACGGGTGGCATCACGCATCGATTTGCGGTACATGTTGACGGACTTCTTCGCAGCGCTAATGGCTGTGCCGAGCGGATAACGCCAAACGGTATTGCCCCATGCAAATGACAGGTGATCAAATTGCACAGAGGACATTTGCAAAAATATATTGGGCGTTTCTTGCTCAGCGGAGAGGTAACCAATGGTGATATGTGCAGTAAATCCGTGAGTTTGCTCAATTGCTAAATGAAATTTGAGCCGGTCAAATAATTTTTGTCGGAACTCAGGCAAATAGGCCGAGTCAATGGAAATATAAAGGGCGTTGGTGCCATCGCCCTCATTGGTTGTGAAACGGCCAACTCCACCCAAAAGGGCATTAAAGGGCTGGGATTGGAGGGCTACTTCGGCTGTGCCGTTTTGGAGTTCACGTTGTTGGGCTGCATCATAAGACGATGTATCACCGGCATATACCAGTGTGACGTGATACTCATCAGGTTGGGTTGGAACAATACCCGCTTTCACAAGGCCGGGAGCTACCTGTTCATACAGCAGATCGGCGGCCATCTTGGGTAGATATAGAGCGGCCATGACACCCGTATGACCGGCCTTTGTCACTGGCTGTGCTGCATCGTCGGGTTTGCCGTCCGGCAGCGCTGGCGTTGCCGGTGGCATATCCGGGTTGCTGTCGCTGGTCGCCGGTGCAACCATTGTGTCGAGAACGGTTTGATCAAGGATGCCGACGGCGATAGACATGGCACGTGATTCCTGCGCACTGATTGAGCCGTTTTTGACCATCATATCGTAGGTGGTGGCTCGCGCCTGATTGATTTGCGCGGCTAATAAATCCTGATCATCGTCGGTGTAATCGAATTCAAACTCCACCGTTGCCGGAAGACATTTGCGCAGCATGCCGGTGATGGTCTGAATCTGATCGCCGATGCCGCGCCCCTGCGCCTTCATGTTCTGTACGCTGGCATCGGCCTTGGTCGCACCGCTCTGAGAGGCGGGCCAGAATTCACGGGCATCGACGCCGAAGGCAAAAGCCAGTATATAGGCATAGAGATCGGCATCATCACGGAAGACAAAGCCATCCGGGATCGAGGCCAAATCTTGCAGGAAGATCTTAATCTCATCGTTGGCTTGGCCGCTGGGATTGAAGAAGAACGGGATGTCTTTATAGACCTGAAAGCCACGCGCGTCACTCTCGGCATCGTTGGCTTGCAGCGCCTTACGGAACTGGCTGGCAGTAAGACCGTTGACTGCGCCAATCGCACGGGTGAAACGGCCACTGACCTTTTCATTAAGAAAGATCTGCATACTGCGGAAGGTACGCGACATGAGCAGGATACGGGATACCGCACAGAAGCCGATACCCCGTGCCAGTTCCACCGACTGCGGATTATTCGAGTCCATCACCACCCGACTGCGATGCAGCTTGCGAATCTGGGCGGTAACCGGATGGGTGTACCAGACAGGGAATTCGGGATCAAAGGAACGCCAGCACTGCCGACTGTCGAGATGGGCAAATCCCAGCACAGGCCGATCTCCGGCATCGCTGTCGGGTTTACCGGGCCGCCATAACTCAATGAACGCACCGTTGTCGCTGGAATTGAGATCGCCGGATAGCTTTTGAACAGTCGAGCGCAGACCTTCGCCGAGACCGGGCGACTTCAGCAAGTCTTGTGCAAATTTCTTGGCACGCGGCGGCCCATTGACGGTGTAATCCAGTGTGCCGATGCGGGACTTCATACTATAAATAGCACTGGCGAGCATACCCTCGCTGCGTGAGAAGTTCAGCAAATACCGGTCCCGCCAATTGGGATAAATGGCATTCCATTGTGGCTCTTCATCGAGTGCCGACCCCATCGTCAACCAGAACAGACCGCCGTTGCCATTGACATCGGAGGTCGGCGCGAATAGTGAATCGTCCGCACGGGACTGCACGCTCAAGCGTGATGGATCGGCTGCTTTGACTTCAAGCTCAAGTAAATTGTCGGTCAATCGGGTATCCTCAACGGCCACGCCATATAACGGGCAACATCGCAGTTATGCACCAAAATGCCATTCGCGAAATATTCCGGAACGGCATCAATAGTTAAGTTGTAAACCGCTTGTTTTTGGGGTTGGAGATCAATACTAACGACGCTTGGCAGCTCCTCTTCCAAAAGCGGCGCACCGATTGGAGCAGAATCGTTTAGGGGAATATTTATTGCATTCAAAGGCCGATCCACATTGTTCACAGGTTCGAGTTTCGTTATCGACACCTGATAAGTAGCGGAATTTGGTTCTGCACGCATTGGAGCAAAACACTGCACTATCGAAACGAACCAGCGTTTCATAAGTTTTGCCACATTGTTTGCAGATACGTCCCACAGGCTCGGCGTTTTTCCACAGTCGTATGCCCTGCTGCCGATGCCATTCACGTCCCTCTGCTGATTTGTGCCAGTTAATGGCATGAACACGGATAACGGAAATCCGGTCGCGTAACCACTTCTTTTTCCATTCGGGATAGGTTGCAACGTGCAACTGATGATGGTCGGATTTCGAGAGGCAGATGAGGTTATCGAGGCTATTATTGCCGGTATCGCCATCTGCGTGATGAATTTCGTAACCTTCTGGAATATCCCCATAGGCTGCTTTCCAGATTTCACAATGAAGTGACCTGATGCCTTTTTTGATGTATCCCGAATGGGGGCGAAAATAATGGGCATCTGACCAATTTTTTGATTGCGGATACCGCCGGAATTTAATGCCGTTAAATACAATTTCCTCAACGATTGGCTCAGGGAAGTCCATCGGCTACCTCTTTGATAGATTTTCGATGGAATAAGTATATCATTTACCGCTAGATTTCTCAATGCGATATAACCCTTGCTATTGACATATACAGGATGATTCCCTGTCCCTGTCAATAAAGCACCATTCGATAAGGAAACGGTATAAACTTCAGCGTGCGAATGAGTCATGCCCGACACTATAACCCTTCGAAATCCTTGTCGCGTCAGTACGAAATCACCTGCGGATATATGTTCAATCGGGATTAAGCCCCGCGCAGTCGTGATGAGTGTTCCGGCAATTAAACAGCCGTGATCGTCAACCTTTAGGGGTTTCGTTTCACCATTTTGACTGGCTGCGGAGTCGGCATGACGGTAGCCGGCAATTTCACGGATCAGATTCTTGCAGCGCGGATGGATCTTCAGCAGTCTCATGCCGTTGCCATCTCGCACCATCCGCCGCAGGTTTTTAATGCCTTCGCTAACGGCATGAGTGGCACCAATCGCATGAATGTCTTGTTCAAGCAGCGCGCCTTTAAACATGGCCGCGCTGCTGTCGATGTAAGCAATTTCGGGCATCGGATAAGCGTCATGCGGACGCTTGAAATTTTCTGGTTTGTAATTGTCAGGTAGCCCCACCGGCTGTGATAAGGCTTCATGGATCGTCGGTTGGTAAGAAGCAACACCGGTGCGGTAATACTCGTAAAAAATGTTGAGGCCGCCAATGGGGGTGTATTGGCCGATCAAGATCACCCGTGGGTGATAGCTTTCCGTACCCTGCCCTCGCCCTTCGGCATACCCATCATCTGCACCCCAAACAATTTCCCAACCGGCATGGTAGTCTGCTTCATCACTAATGTTTTCAAATGACCAATCGGGATAGATCTGGCCGGCTGAACTCGTAATGTCCCAATCGCCACCCAGCAACCGCGCCCGTTCAACAGGATCGGGATTCATCAGGATGCGGCGGCGATAATCCGGATCGGCTGATGGGTTATCCGCTAGTAAAGCGGGGAAAAATGCTCGACTTAATGCATCCGGGTGGTTGCGGTCAACCAGCGTATCGACCTCATCAATCAGTGCGAAATATTTCAACCGGTTGACAATGTCGACGGTGATAAAACGCCGCTTCACCCAGTTATGACCGATATTGCCTGGATTGGTGGCTGATCGAGAGTAAGCGCGCAGCCCACTGCCGGCTGGAACACGACAGCGGGTGAAGAGGTACATATACTGACTCTGTTCAAATTCGGTGAGCTCGTCGAAACCGATAAAGCCAAACTGCGAACCCTGATAATCGAGTTTGTCGGCTTCACGCTGCATATGGCCGAAGTAAATGCGTGCGCCGGAGGGGAAACGCCAAAAATATTTACTGGCATTGAAACGGCCACCATAAGCCGGATACCAGCGCTCCGAACGGGCGATCATGCCATCGGCAGCTTCAAGACGTGGGAAGGTTCGACGAAACAGGATCCCGTTATAACGTGGATTTGCGACCTGCCGCAGCGCCTCCATGACCAGGCAGTCCGTTTTGCCAGGGCCAGCAGCACCACCAAAAAGGGCTTCAAACGATGAGCTGCTTAGATAACGGGTTTGCTGCCCGGCATGCGGTCGCCAAACTTCATGGCTCATCTGACTCAACAGCAGGCAGGAACACCATTGGCGCCAGCAATTTATCGCCGGCAGTGGTCAAATCGGTTTTGTCGGTAAAGAGGCTGTGATAGCGTCCGATCTGGATCATCGCACCTTGAGCATCGTAGAGTTCAAGCTCGATCTTCTCTTCAGTGGTGGTTTCTTTGGCATCATCTTTGTCGGTCGTCGTTGTGGTAATCGTACGTTTGAACTTCTTGATCAGGTTACTGTTGGGATGACTTGCAAGGGTTCGAGCCGATTTCACATTGGCAAAGTCACCCATGTCACCACGCGCGTGGTCGGCCAACCGTGCCAGCACCTCATTCTTAGACATGACCAACTCGGATAAACGCAGCTCAATCGCTTTCCGAATGTCGTCATTTTTCATCAAACGATAGGCCTGGTTGCGTGCCGATTTCTTGGTATAACCGGCGGCGATGGCTGCCTTCGTCTGATTGAATGTAAACTCGAAGTATTTTTCGACGAAGAGCTGGTGCTGCGGATCGTGCAGCATGACTTCTTGAGAGGTGTCCAATGGGTTACCCTACGAAAAAAGCCCTGCGGATGCAGAGCGGTTTTTGATGTTCACATGACGAATAGCCTTGGGGATGAGAGGCAACTTAGAAGTATGCATATAGTGTTAATTTAATTATAGCATGCTGTGTGCTGACAATTGCTGCTTTCTCCGCTGCCGGGCACCTACGTTCGGTCGGCTGGAGCGCTCTTTGGTTGGATTTTTCAAACCATTGGCGTACGCATTATCTTGAATGCCCTGCCCAACTGTCATGTAATGTCGTTCGTGGTAGGTCTCATCTTCGATCCGCCAAATGCCATCCGGATCGACACCCACGCGCGCGCGATAATCTTCAAAGTGATCACTACCAATGCGGTCCATCACGCTCGACCGGCGATCTGGATGGTCCGCCAGTTCAAGCCGGTGCATGTGCCACAGCCGATGTAGCTGCTTGCTAATGGCTTCGATCCGATCATGCCGCAGCCGCCAGTCGTAGCTGAATTTACGCACATGGGCAATGCTCCAAAGCGCTTGGCGTTCATTGGATAAGGCTAGGATATGGTCGAGTGTCGATACCTCAACGCGCGGCATCAAACACCATACCCATGTTCAATTTTCAGTGGCTGATGCGCGTACCAGGTGTATTTACCCCGCCAAACACGAATCATAATGAACCGGGGGGAGATGCTTAAATTAAATGACCATGCATAGGGATAGTCTGTCATTCCGTCGCCTTTCCTTTTTCTTTTCATTGTGGGCGACTTTTTGCAAATATAGGCAATGACTTTTGCAAAGGGGGCAGGAAAATGCGACCTAGGTCACCTTCCACCGCCTCCCTTCCAGCCTCGCCAGTCCGGCGATTTCCAGCGCCCGCAAATAGTTGTACGTCTGCCGGCGCTGTAAGCCCAAATGATCACTCACCAAACCGGCACGCACTGGACGCCCGGCCTGCTGCCGCTGGAGCAGTCGCAAGAGCGGTAGGACAAAACTTCTGGCATAGTCGATACACTGCACCGCAAATAACATATCTGTCACAAAAATTCCCCACATCTTTGCTTCCATGCCTCCCAGGACCCTCGGTAGGGATCAGTCAACCAGGCGTTATACTGCCGTTCAGCTCGCCAGCGTTTATCTGGTTCAGACTCCACTACCCCTTCATCATCACCATCGAAGTAATGGCTTATATTGCGCTGGCCGATCAAATGGGGTTGATGGGCGCCGACCGCGAAGTACGGCAGATAATTATCCAGCCACTTGTAATCGCGCTTGTTGGTCAGCTTCCGGTACATCATCTCGGTTCGTTCGCTGGGCGGGATAAACGGCATCCCCAGCACCGCAAACAGATCTTCCTCGCTGGCAATCCGCAGCCGCTGCTTATCCTCAGCCACCCACGCCTTGCCATTGTGCCGCCAGTTCCGGCTGTACCAGCCGTAGCCACCCTGGAACCGCACCGGTGCTTTGACGTGCGAGAGACCCAACCAGCGCATGATATAAGCATTGGCATCGCCGGGGCCGGTGCGCAGCCAGTACTGCCAGCCCCAGCTCTCGGCATTCGTCATAAACAACTCGCACTTGATACCGCCGAAGAGCAAGCCGCGATAATTATTGCCCCAGCGCTTCGTTCGTTTCTCACCATAAAGGGCATACTTTGCCTTGCCATATTCGATCAATGTATCGGTTAACGGCAGCAGATCCGGCGTTGGGATGATCACCGCTTCTGCATCATGTACTTCTGGCTTACCACGCCGCACACTGCCGGCGATCTCGATCCGTTCACAGGCTGGCCGCAGTAGCTCGACCAGCTCGCCGATCACCGCGCGGGCATCCGCTAGTTGGATGGGTGTGTTAGGTTGTGCGATCATCGTTAAACGCTCGAATCCTGATAATAGGTACACCACCAATTACGAAATATTCCACCGCCGACTGCTATGGCTTCAGACCAATGATTGGTGCCAAATTCTGACCAGGCTGAACCGCCATTGGTGTAGGTCAATGTGACATGGGTGTAGTCATAGAAATTGACATTGACATCCGGCTCACGGTTAAAAATGCAGCACAACAATGCCTTAAGCCGGTAGAATAAGCGCCATATCAATGGTACTTGCCACCGGTTCGCCCATTTGCCGAATAGAATTGATTTGATCATATATCCCCTTAAATCACGTACTGGAGCATCGCCAGAACATCATCCGGCAGCGGCAGCGGCCAATCCCAGAGTCCTTGCTTTCCTCGCATCGGTACCGGTGGATCGAATGCAACCGGGTTCGCTAACTCCCACGCGATACGGTCAGGACCGTTAAAATTGCCGAACGCCTTTTCGCGCTCGTCGATATGGGGCAGGACGCTGGCACCACGGTAACACTTCCCTTTCCAGACGACGCCAACCGCCGCGCTCAACGGCAGTTTGCGATAATCGGTGATACCGCTGGCATAAAGGTGGTTCATAAAGTTGGCATCCGCCGTATTGACCTCCAGTGTCTTTCCTGCATGGATCACGAGCAAGCCAGTGTACTGACTGCCCCAGCTCCGCGTTTCAAATCGCTTGAAACCCAGAATGATCAAGGATGCCCAGGGCTGATAGAGGGTGATGGCTTTAACAATTGGCATATGCAAAATCCTTTGCACTAAAACGGAATCGCCGGAACAACGGCCAGATCCGGATGCTTGGCGGCCTGCCGCAGCTTGTCAGTGCCCCATTGGCAGGCCTTGTTAATGGTATTACGCGGCCCGTAGGCTTGTTGGACAAACCCTGCCGGCGACAGCTCAATAGTGGCCTTTTCCTTTTCATGTTCGACATGGAAGAGGAACGAGTGCCCCCTATGCGCACGTCGCGCGTAGGAGGCCACACAGTGATGCATCGTATCGCCTTCCTGGACGACATCGCCCACCGTTCGCAGCGGCTCAATACCTTCCGCGGCCAGCGCTTCATAATCCAGAGTCAGCAGCGGCAGCTTCTCATCTGCACTCAACCGGGCCTCTTCCGGCAGCCGCTGATTGTCGCCATGCCATTCCTGGCTACGTCGTGCCAGGCCAAGGAAATCGCCATTGAAAGGTGCAGGGTAATCCAACACAAACTGAATGAAGTCCTTAATATCGCGCGTGCGGGAAGTGGTTTTCAGCGGCCGCATCCATTCGACCCGCGTGCAGGCTTCCCGAATCATGTCGCCGGTAGCGTGCAGCACAATCGGTTCGTGCATATACCAATGGAAGTGCTCGGCGCCGCACAGGACAGCAATCATATGCAACCGGTTGGTGATCGGCTGATCGAGGTGGACGTTAACGAGTTGATCAATCGAATGGAAGCTCAGCGCCCGGGGCATGGCATCGAGCGTCTTATTGAAGGCCTTCGGTGAAACGACATTGGCAGCGTAGAGCTGGCGCCACAGTTTGGCCCGCTCCAGCAATGATGGCACTTCGATGCTATAAATATTCTCTTCCTTCTTAACGATCAACCGGCAGGCATGGTATTTCTTCAGATCGCCGCGCACGTGCTTGTATTCGTCGGTGTACAGCTCTGGCCGGTGGAGAATATCCGCATCACCATGCACACTTGACCACATGAGCCGCGCCAGTTCACTCACATCGGCCGGCACGATCTCCTTTACGATCCGCTCCCAGTGCGGCTTCATGCGTTTGGATAGGGCGCGGGCGATCATTTCCGTGCCCTCTTCGCGCTTGCGTTTGTTCAGGTACCCAGAAACGATCTGATCCATAAACCAGTCACCGACCTCGTTGACGAGCTGGGGATACTGGTAAAGGCCGACATTGCGAGTGCCCACATGAAGGTAGGTGTCGCCATAAGTAACCCCGACCTCTAAGCCACCTTCACGTTGCACCAGAAATCCACCTGGCACATCGGTCAGGGTGTACTTGCTCTTCGGTTTTACGACTTCAGGCATATCAGTCATATCAACCATAAATTCTCGCGCAGGGGACTGTCTGCTTTAGCTGACAGCGGAATGCGCTTTCCTCCTTCACTATTAGGTCACGCGTAGTTTGAGAAGCCGCCTGCTTTAGCTGGCGGAGTAGTCACCCACCCGGCCACGCCATGCTGCCGAGAGCGCCGCAGGGTGCATTGCCAGCAGCTTCTTCTTGTTCTGCAATTTCCTTTGCATACAGCAAAGCGTCCAGCACTTGATCGTCGTTGACTGTGCAGGCGATAAAACGCGAGATCTGCGCATCGTCGTCCCAGAGCATCACTAACGGAAATGCGCCGCCGAACTGCACCTCCACGCCAAGGATCGGATAATCCTTGGCGCGGAAGAAGTCGGCCACCGATTGGGCAAACGTTTCCGGGTTGACCCGCGTTACACATCCCAAAGATGTTGTGAGTGTGGGCATATTGAGAAGGCGAACCGTAAAACCCAAGATACTTTCCTTTGCTGTCAGTGTGGACACGCGGCACATGCCGATGTCAACGCCGCTAAAAACATTGCTTTCTGGGCGGCTGTCAATCCGCCTATCGTAGCCAGTAGACCGGAAAAGTCCGGCTAGGTGAGTTACAAGCCTCCGCCTTTAGGCGGGGGTCATTGACTTCCTTTAGCTTGCTCAGTTAACTTGGCGTAATAGTCGGCCAGCCATGATGTGCGCTCGATAAATGCTGCCCGCGCTGTACGATCCATGTAGGGCAGCTTATCAACGGTGCTATCCACATATGCACGGAAGGTCATCACCCGTTCCTTCTCTGCATTTGCTTTTTTCGTCTTTTGCTTCGGTTTGAATTGGTCATATTCGATTAGTCGCTTTTGCTCAGTCATTGCCGTATCAAGCCACCCAATCGCTGCATCAACTGGCATAACAGCCAATAGGCCCATTTCATCTTTCAAGTCTTTTACGCGTAGCCGCAAGACAGCCGAATATTGGAGCCATGCTGATTGCAAATCGGGTGTTTTGTCGAGCGGCGCAATAAGTCGCGCGTGACCAAAATACACACCTCGATTCCGAATCGAGGTGGGCACGGATCGACATACCCAACCGTAAGTCATCAAAGTCTCTTCTTCGTAGCCAAAGTGCTTAGCGATGTCCTCATAACTAAATCGCCATACACGATTTGCGTATTCAGCCCAATCCCCCAGCACCCAAGAGATTGATGATTCCAATGACTTGATGACATTCCCAACTTCTATCCATTCCGGCTCTTCGATCCCGTCTGGAATCGTTAGACCAGTGGCCGTCATGGTAAAACGCTTGTAAGTCATCGTGCCATCGTCATTGCGCTGTATCGCGTTTTCGTCCCGCACAATGATCTGTTTCTCAATGACTTTGGCACCGACGGCGGTATCCATCATGTCCCCAAATGTCGGGGGGTTTTGCTTGAGGCGATCTGCTTTACTGGGCACGAAGCGCCTCCATGGTCTTAGTCACGATTGCATAGGCATCTCGGCATTCCTGTCCATTTGGCGCATAGCGGTAAATCATCTCCTGCATGTTCGCCGCTTCCACCCACGCCGTACGCAGTGTCACCGGTGACCACACGAGACTTGGAAAAGCCTCCGCAATAATGCTGATGTTCGAGCGGTGGACGGTTGTGCTGGGGCGCATCTTATTGGGGATAATGCCCATAATCTGGCTGGCACGGTTGAGATATTTCTCTCGTTGCTGCTGGGCGCGCGTCATCTGCTCGATTGCGCTCTTAACACCGTCCATGCTCAAGCGCTCGCATTCAGTCACATAGATATAAGCGTCAGCAGCCAAGTACACGGCGCCATCAAACATGTTGAGCGTCGGATTAGTATCAATCAAAATGACATCAAGACTGAGCCAATCGCCCAGTTCCTCCAACTTTTCAAGAAACAGAAAGGTTTCATGCTGTTGAAGTTCGTAGGGCACGCGATAGGTCAGGTCGCTCGAAGGGAGCACATATAAGTTCCCCCCGGTATACATTTTGTCATCCTCGACATAACGGGTGAACGGCACGAGCCGCACAATCTCGCTAAGCGGTTTTTTTAATATCAGTGCCTCATAAAGGCCATTTTCATCTGGCAAGCCGAACATCAACCCGGCATGGCCCTGACTGTCGGTATCGACGATGCCCACGTTCAAGCCGGCCAACGCCAATCCGGCGGCGATGTGGGTTGTCATGGTGCTTTTACCCACGCCACCTTTACGATTCGTGACTGCTATGATCTTTATTTTCTGTGGCATTTATAGTTCTCCTCAACAGTTGAATGAATTACTTACCACCGCAGCGGCTGCATCAACCGCAGAGCTTCTTCAATTGCCAACTTCGCCCGCACCACACGCTCACGAGGATCCTCAATCAAATCCTTGGCGTTGAGGATATAACGCGCCTGTTGCAGCGCGTCCAGCAGATCCTCGTCCCGGCGTGCCGTGTGATCGCACACCGGGCAACTGTTAGTCGTCGATTGCACCTGCTGCGCATTTGAAAGGTTAGGCATGTTCAGGCTCCTGTCCCAAAAAGGCATAGGCTTGATCGACCGGCACATCGGCATCGACGATGATCCAGCCCTCGGCCAATAATTCGCTCAGTTCTGCCACCATCGGCATCCAATGGGGTTTGCCGGTGAAGGGCGACTTCAGACAAACCTCATTCACCTTGGCAACCTGCTTGCCCTTCTTAGGCTTCGGCACGGGTTTCGTCTTCGGCGCACGTTTGGCCGTCTTCGGTTTGGCGGCCGCTGGTTTAGGCTTCGGGATCTTCATATCGGCCAGATGAGCGATCACCCGTGCGATGGCTGTTTTAGGTGCATCGGACGGATCCCAGTCACCCAGCCCGCCGAAGGGATCGTTACCGGCGTAGGCTTTGACGATGCCTTTAACGCGCAACTGCTGCTTGCGGCGGATGGCCGCCGGTGTGGATTGCTTAGCCATGCTGCACCGCCGAAATCTCAAAAGTCAGTTCGACACGTTCGCCCAACACGTCACCTAGGACGCGCCGGATTTCGCGATACAGCCGATATTGGAGCATGTCACGCGTGTGGGTATTCGCCACGCGGATCACCCACACGCCGTCCTCAACGCGCTGGAAAATTGCTCCTTTTAGCCATGTCTCGAAGCTGGCACGATCCAGTTGGATTTCAAGCTGACTCATTGCGATGGCCCATTTCTTGGTATTTGGATCAGGGTTCTCGATCAGCACTGGCTCATCGATGGCCGGAGTCTCGTTGCCCGGAACCTCTTCGAACGATCCATCCGGCTCGGTAGGGTCATCGGCGGCCGGCGAAGGGGGCGGCGTGGAACAGGGGGATGGCATCGGTTCGTTTGCAAACGCCTTCAGAACATATTCCCATGAGTGCGCATTGCCACAGCGAGTCATTACTTCGCCATACACTTTGCTCCCAAGTTTGGTCGAATAAGCTTCGAGCTGCTGGCGAACTGCCGATGTTGGCGCGGTTTGGCGCAGGTATTGTGGCGCATCATCCGGGCTTGTGTATGGATCGTCCTGAATGAATTTTGCTGGATCAACCCCTTCAGGTAGAAATCTCTCTCTCTCTGATTGAGATTGATTCTTTATTTCTTTTGTTTGTGATTCTTGATTCTGTTGATCTATATACTGTAGGGGCGGATTAACCGTTGACGGGTTTCCCGTTGACGGTGAATCCGTCAACGGTGTTTCATGAAGCGCAAGGTGATTGGTTGCAAATTGACCATCGGCATTGTGAACCTTGAGTTCAACCAGTAAATAGCCTGCGGCCTTCAGTTCGGCAAGAATTCGCTTTACCTTATCACGTCCACACCTGCGCTGTAGATCAGTCACCATAATATCCCAATCATTGGGATGGCTCAGGAGGTAGGTCATCATTCCAAGGGCTTCATATGACAGCCTAGCGTCTTGAGCCGTCGCCCGGTTGACAATAAAAAAAGGGTGTTCTGTGTCATGGGGGGCGCGAATAATGGTCATGCTAACCCCCTGATGTATTCAACCGCATTGGTATCGAGTGCGAACCATTCCCCGTGTTGACGATATCCAGCAAATAGTGTGTGAAGATGCTTTTCGATACCGCGCATGTCGGGCGTTGCGAACGAATGAATTAACTTAATTGCGGTTGATGACATTGTTTTGTATTTTGAAACGCTAGGCATTTTTACCGCCTGCCTGGCCATTTGGCTCATTTTTATGCAAAGCTTATTGCACAACTCGCGTAACATATGCTAGACTCCTTATTGGTTAGTGGGCGCGCAGGAGTTGGC
>JACDGI010000007.1:0-3072 GCA_013821665.1 Anaerolineae bacterium | reverse complement strand
CTCCTGCGCGCCCAGATTAGTTGTTGGCGGTTTCAGTCACCGCCAGTCATCTGGAAATGAATTCATCTCCGTTTTGTTCCCGACCGCTCCGGCTGATCACCGGAGCGGTTCTTGTTTCTCCATCACCTTAAGTACCTCGGCAATCTCACGGTCTATTTTCCCCATCACGGCAGCTTGGACTTGTTCGGTGTCAACCCGCTCAATCTTGAGTGGCTGTTTGAACTTCCAAGTCCAGTTCACATCGCCGATCCAAACGCGAACGAATATTCCGAAAGGCGATCCAATCGAGATATTTACTGTCCAGTCGTAGTGGTCGCTGTAACGCATGTTTTCTCCTGTTTGTGAACTTTTCCCCAACGATTTGTGAAATCTTCATAGGTTGTGTTGGAAGAATTAAACCTATTCACTTACATCTGCTGTGACTCCATAAAAAATTGCTACGTTTAATACGGGGGGTCTATCATTTCTCTTGCGTGGCAGCGGAAAGGATTTTATGAGAATCGAGGATGCCTATGAAATGTTTTTGCTTCGGCATATGCGGCCCAAGTCGGCCAGTCAGTATGAGGTGGTGCTTAAGCCGCTCGTGGCTTGGTTGGGGCCAGATCGGGATCTGGAGCTGGTCACAGAAGCCGACCTTCTAAAGTATCAAAGCAATCTGCGGAAGAAACTTAAGCCGGTAACGGTTGCCAATTACACCAGTGTGATTAAGGCGCTGTTCAATTGGTGTATGGATGGGGAGTACATTCTGAAGTCACCGGCGCGCCGGTTGGAGCGAAAGCGTCCACCGCCTGATCCGGAGGACAACCGGGCCATGCCGCCGGATGAACTGCGCAAAATCGTGGATTACGCCAAGTTGACTCATCCGCGCAATCACGCCGCATTGATGGTGATGATTGCTACTGGTGTTCGAGTCGGCGGGCTGTTGTCGATGACGCGGGAGCGCACTGATCTAGATCGGCAGTTTGCATGGGTGGAGGATAAAGGTGGTGGTTACTACAAAGCCTACTTCGGGCCGCTCACTGCCGAGGCGCTGGAAGGTTGGTATCGTAAGCAGAAACGAAAGGAGGATGCCGTCTGGACGGGCAAGGGGCCAACTTATGCCCCTATCAAATCCGGTGCGGTCTACGCTTTCTTTCAAGACCTGTGCCAGCGAGCCGGTGTTGAAGGGCATTATCATCCGCACTGTGTTCGCCACAGTCGCGGGCACGGTCTGGGTAAAGCCGGCGTACCGATCAGTGTCATCAGCCGCATCATGAACCATAGTGATGAAGCGATTACGGCGATTTATCAGCCGCATGACGATGAGTATGTTGCCCTCATCGCCCGGCGGCATGAGTTAATCGCCCTCGCTGATGAACCGGAGAAAGCCTTCAGGCCGCCGAACATCAGCACATGGAGAGCCAGTTGAACTAAAAAACACTGCCGTTCAACTGTTATTGACAAAATGATAGGGTTTTGTTCAGGAAGTTGTAAATAAAAGGAGCGAGGTTGTGCCTCGCTCCAGCTAATAGACATAAATATCAGAAGAATTAAGATGTGAAGGCTACAGCGCCCTCAATACGGATACTTGCCCGTATGGCGTAGCCCCGTCCGTGTCGCGACTGGATAATCGCTGGGCGTTCAGGATCTTCCTCGATCTTCCGGCGCAGATTACGCACATGATTTCTAACAAGTGCTGCATCCCCTGACCCACGCGGATACTGCCACACACCCGTTAAAAGATCTTCCGTACGGTGCAGTTGATTGGGCTTCCGGCACAAAAATGATATCAACTCAAACTCAACCTGTGTCAAGGTGACTTCACGGTCATTAATGAAAATGGTTTGGGTCTCTGGCAAAATCCGCAGCATCGGCATTCCGTCGTTCAAATTCCCCGAAACACGACGCAGATGTGCGCGCATTCGTGCCGCCAACTCGCGCAGCGCAAACGGCTTGGAAATATAGTCATCGCCGCCCGCTTCCAGTGCGCTCGTTACAGAAAAATGAACGTTCTGTCCGGTGAGTAGCACCGGTAAATTGGCAGTATGAGCAGTCGCACGAATTTTGCGGCATAACCCAAGACCGTCAAGGCCGGATGCAGTCGTATCAATGATGCACAGATCAGGCGTATTCTTTTCAAGATGCAGCACCGCATCCCGAACCGTGAAAGCAGTCAGCACCTTATAACCTTCTCGGCGCAAGAAATGCTCCATCATATTCACATTTTCAAAGTCGGTATCAATGATGAGAATTTTATACATATAGCTACCCGTTAGACTTATGCCAATTTCATATTGTCAGTATAGCGTGGTAACGGCCTTGAAATCGTATGGTTGTCTGAATGTTTTGTGAAATTTTTTGAAACGTATTTTGTAAGGCGTTTATAAATAAAAAGAGGCGTAACATTTAGTCGCCTCTTTAAATAACAACTGGATAATTCTCAAACGCAATTTACAGGGAAATCATGTAACCGACACCATGAATAGTGCGGATATAACGGCGATCTGAATTCTTTTCTATTTTCGAGCGCAAATTGCGAACATGAGCACGTACCAAATCCGGATCACCCGTATTCGGTGGATATTCCCACACCACTTGCAAGAGATGCCCCGGCGACAACGCCCGATTAGGGTTCTCCATTAAATAGCGTAGCAAACGATGTTCCGTAGAAGTCAACTGAATACGGTTACCCTTGATATAAACCTGATAGGTATCCGAATCCAACTTCAGGTCGTTAAGTTGTAATATTGCCCCTGTGCTCGAGTCCCGGACACTGCGCCGCAGTAGCGCGTGGATACGAGCGCGAAGCTCCGCCAGTTCAAATGGCTTGACGACATAATCATCTGCCCCCGCGTCCAGCCCATCAACAACATCTTCGGTACTACCCTTAGCTGTTAAGAACAGGATAGGTAGCGCGTTGAAACGGGGATCACGCCGCAATTGTCGGCACAACGTAATACCGTCCATACCCGGCATCATAATATCCAGTATCATTGCTGACGGCGCACGCTTGTCAAGCAGCACTAAAGCCTCCGCAGCCGACCGCGCCAATGACACATCAAACGATTCCCGTTCCAGAACACGCCCCAAAGT
>JACDGI010000324.1 GCA_013821665.1 Anaerolineae bacterium | reverse complement strand
CGACTATGGTGATATTACGCCTGTTTAGGCTTTTAGGGATGCACTTTTTTACCAAACGCTCACCAGTGGCTCAGAATGGGAAACGGTAGTGGTTGCAAAGTACGTGATGGTTGTTTTGGGAAATACCGGACAGGATGAATCCTGTCCCTACGAATGTGGTGGTTTATTTATATCAAACGAAAAAATCCCATAAATTTTTAGAACCACCACTGGTATGGACGATTTTTGCGTCCCCGAATGAACAGCCCAACAATCATCAAGCCGATTATCAATTCAGTTGGCCCAATGTGCATTTTGCGCTCCAATCAAATTTAATCCAAACCACCATAGGGCGCTGTAAACGCCTCAATTTCGGACATGGTGGGCATGAAGTTGGCGCAACCATGACGGGTGACGACAATCGCACCACAAGCATTACCTAGTCGGGCGCAGCGGTACAAATCCCAACCATTGACGAAGCCATAGAGGAAGCCGCCGCCGAAAGCATCACCCGCGCCGAGGATGCTGTAAATCTCAACGGGGAAGCCGGGAACATCGACGGGGGATTTACCTGCCTCGTGGATTCGAGCGCCGTTTGGCCCGCGCTTTTCGATGAGAATTTTGGGGCCGAGTGACATCAAGTGCTGAATACCTGCTTGCACATCCCCTTCGATATGGGTGTCGGTTTCGGATTGAGTCTTTTGCATCTGCTCGGTGGCGGTGAGGGTGGCGGCGTTGATTTCGTCTTCGGTGCCGATGACCACATCCACCAAGCGCATCATGGAGCGCACGGCTGCACCGAAAGCACGCGGATCATGCCACTGGCCGGGGCGGAAGTCGATGTCGAGGACGACTTTTGCGCCCGCATCATGAGCGAGTTCAGCCGCGAACATGGTGGCACTGCGTGAGGGTTCTTGCGCTAGATTGGTTCCAGCAAATTGAAAGACTGTGCAATCGGTGATGGGCGCGGCCAAGACATCATCCACTGAAAGCTGGAAGTCCGCACATTTCTCCCGATAAAACATGATCGGGAATTTATCCGGCGGCTCGATGCCCAGCAGTACGGCGCTGGTGAGGTGGCCGGGTTTGCGCGGGATAAAGCGCGTTTCGACCTGCTCGTTATTGAGGAAGTTCAACACGAAATCGCCGACCGGATCAGCGCCAACGGCGGTCAGCAGCGCCGTTTTAAGGCCGAGGCGGTGCGCTCCCACCGAGATATTCAGTGGTGATCCACCCACATAAGCCGCGAAACTGTTGATATTGACGAAGGGCGAGCCGATGTCGTTAGAGTACAAATCAATCGAACTGCGCCCCATATTCAGCATGTCATAAGTTTTGGTCATGGTGTTTTCTTCCAAATGCGTTCAAATTTGTGGTGATTGTAACCACGAAGCGCTTTAACGCCATAGACCAGACCCATCACACGATTAGCTTAAGGCAAGTCGATGGCGCATTGACCATCGCTTGGTTTGCAAGCCGCCACTTGTGTTCCGTTGAACGATACGATGAAATCACCTAATGTCCAAAACAATTTGGGCGCATTCAAATTGATAATGCTGCGTGTCCATTTACAGGCGGAGGGGATGGCAATGTCGGCAGTCGATAACTGAGCGGCCAAACAATTGGACGGCGGGAAAGCATCAACCGGAAAGTCGGCTAACTTCAACCACAATGGCGTGCCAACGGTTACGCCGCTGCCGATCAGCGAAAGTCCTGTCAAATCAATCGATTTTTTGCTGACGTTTCGCAGGAACAACTCATCGGCATCATAGGTCAACAAGATGTCCGCCTTAGCTGGATCGACGGTAGGGATAGCAGCAACCACTGTGGGCGCGGGAGTCGAAGCCGGTATCGTCGCGGTCACATCGGGTGCGCGTGTTGATGGAATGCCTGTGGGATTAGCAGCAGCAACGCCGGGTGTGGCCGTCGGCGCGGCGACAACGCTTGTGGGGATAGCGGCTGGCCCTGTCGTAAATGGACCACGATTTAGGGCGGTCGTAATTGTATTATCACCACTGATGTATTCAACCTGTAGATTATCGGTCGATACCCCATCAGGGATTGCGATACTTGGCGACCAGTTCGCAATATCGGTTAAAGGATTGCCGGAGGCATCCAGCAAACGCACCTTCACCAGTGCTTTAACCTGTTTGGCATAACGCGACTTTTCTTCGGTCAACCAGAGATGTTTGCCATCGGCGTTGACGACGACCGGCAGCACATCAGGTCGCGCCCCGAAATCCATGATGTAGAAATAACCACCACCCTTCATGGGCAGCGCGGCTACACCGACTTCACGGTAAGTGGTACTCAAGGCGGCTTTGGCATGGATAGCTGATCCACGCCAGAAGTTCATCACGGATTTGGCTGAACCGACACCGGCGTTTTCGCCCACTTCGATCTGTGCCGGATTGTTATAAGACGGCCAACCCGCCGCTGCTGCACGATCACGCGGGTTACGCTGCTTGGCATCGAGGTGAAATAACTCCTCTTGATTGTCGTCAATCGTCAAGACGAACGGTTGCACATAATTGGCCTGTGCCAGAGCGAGTGCATCTAAAGTTGGGTTGGTCGCTAACGGCCAGAGTCCATTGTCGATGCGCCATGCGTTCACCTGTACCAATATATCCGTGGCTTTAGTTGTGTCATTTTGCGACTGCTGCGCCAATGTCATTTGTGGCAGGTAAGCGATGCCCAAGACGAGGCCGCTGAAGAGTGCGAAACGCAAAAACAATTTAGCAAATGGATTGAAATAATAAGACATCATACTGCACCTTAGTCTAACAACTTCAGTGTCCATCTTATGCAGATTGATTTCATAGCGCCAACTCTACTCATGAAATTATTACGAATTTTTACACTTTATTGCGTGCAGCCGATGGAATATCACATTCGACAAAAGAGCAAAATTAATCAACTACAGTCGTTTAATAGACAATAGTTGACAAAATAACCAAAGTTGCCTATGCTGTTAAAGTCGATAAATAATCGGCTAGATATTACGGTAACAACAGAAATATGTCGAAACCAAAAGAACATATTGATCCACGCGTGGTACGCACCCGTCAATTGCTGCGGGACGCGTTAATCGCTCTGATTCACGAACGCGGCTTTGAATCGTTGACAGTGAAAGATATTACCGAGCGAGCCACCTTAAATAAGGCCACCTTTTATCTGCATTACAAGGACATCGACGATTTATTGATCCAAAGCACGGTGGAATTGCAGGAGGAATTGGTCACGGCAATTGGGCTGCCGATGATTACGGAAGCGACCTTAACTTCCAGTCTGCTTGCGCTATTGGTGCTGGTGTTTGAGCATTTTGCGCTATACAAAGATTTTTATGATGTGGTATTGAACAAAATCGGCACACCACCGGTCATCGTCGCCATCCAAAATCCGATTGAGACGATGAGCCAACGCACGATTGCGCGTCTGCACAGCCCTGATGCAGTGGTTGATCAAGACCTCATCATCCGATTTATGAGCAGTGCCTGTATCGGCCTCATGCAGCGATGGCTGGCTACCAGTGCGGATCGATCTCCAAAATATATGGCGGAACAGTGCCTCAATTTACTTGCTTATGGGATTTACAACTCGTTAAGGCACTCTCAAACAGAAAAGGAAAATCAACCGAATGAATAAACTTCACTTTGAGCAGCAAGGTAGCGGCCCCAAGGTTCTCTTTGTGCATGGCGGCGAAGAGGCGGGTGGTCTAACAGCCTTCGCCGCACAAACACCGCTGGCACAATCGTTTACGCTCATCATGCCTGATCTGCCCGGACACGGACAAACACCTGCCAACGGGCCGGTCGATGCTGATGAAGATGCCGACCTCGTTGCCGAGCTGCTAACCGAGCCAATGCACCTCGTCGGGCATTCCTACGGCGGAAGTGTGGCGATGCGGGTTGCGGTAAAACGACCCGAAATGATCCGGTCGCTGATTGTTGTCGAGCCTTCAACCATCGACATCGCGGCAGATGATCCAGTCGTGCTTCAAATGCTGATGGAAATGGTACAAGCTATCCAGATTCCTGACCTGCGGGAACGTGTAATCGCCTTTGCAACCGTACTGGGTATTCATAAAGAATGGCCTAATCCGCTGTCAGAAACTTACCGTTTGTTGGCAGAAAGTCTGCCGACACTGGGCAGGCCAAGCGCCAGCGGTTTGACCACACAAGACCTGACCGAAAAGATCGTCGCGGCGGATATTCCGTCACTGGTTATTTCGGGCGGACACCGTGAGGCTTGGGAGCATATCTGTGACCGCATGGCTGCCGCACTTCATGCAAAACGTGCTGTCGTCACGGGCTTTGGTCACGCGCCACAACAAAATGGGAAAGACTTCAACACTTGTTTGGGAGAATTCTGGGCACAGATTTCCTGAATCGGTGACAAATGATTACTAATCAATTGCAGCGGAAGGGTCACAGGCCCTTCCCTACGAAATTGTCGTGACTCTTTAAGCCGAGGTGATTGGAAGTGTTTGGCGGAGCGCATCTGCTATTCCGGGATCAATACGACAAATCGTTTCGACGGCTTCCTCGTAAGTCGCCACCGAACGGTGATTGGCTCCGAGGAAAACGGTGGCAATTTGTCCGGCGAAGCGCAGCATGACGTTATTGCTCACGATGATAATCCAACCGCCATTGGGGTGATAACGCAGGACTTCCATTTGATTGATGAGTTCTCGAATGCTCTTAGGCATTTTGGTCACGCCGGTCGAATCCAAAATCACATGTACAGGTGATGTTCCCGCGTCCACAAGGGCCTTGGTTTTAGCGATGCCAGCTTGCACCGGTTCCACATCGTACTCACCAAAAATCTGAATGCGAATAACACGATTTTCAACTAACCATTCCACCTTATAATCAAACATTGATTGTTCTCCAGCATCAGTGCATCTATTCTTCCTTATAGCATAGCCTGAGCTTCGATGTAAAAGTGTGGAGAATGGGCTTACTCGTCCCCTCGCCATTTCTTTGTGCTGCGTTATACTCATCCTGTACCATCAATGAAATTATTTGAGGAGTTTGTATGTCTGACTCACCGGAAGTTCGCGACCAGCTTACCAAGCTGAATGCTCGCAGCCGCACCTTGGTCGCTGGTCATGACCGTGCCGCTGCCCGCGCTATGTTCAAGGCTATCGGCTTGACGGATGCCGATCTCGCCAAGCCGCTGATCGGTATCGCTAACACATGGACAGAAGTTGGTCCGTGCAATTTTCATCTGCGCCGCCTCGCCCATAAATTGAAGGAAGGCATTCGCGCGGCAGGTGGCACCCCCTTTGAATTCAACACCATCAGCATTTCCGACGGGATTACGATGGGCACGGAAGGCATGAAAGCCTCGCTCATCAGCCGTGAGATGATTGCCGACAGCATCGAACTCGTGGGTCGGGCAAATTATTTTGATGGGGTGATCGCCCTCGCCGCTTGCGACAAAACCATGCCCGGTGCGATTATGGCGCTGATCCGTCTGGATGTGCCTTCGGTCATGCTTTACGGTGGCTCGATTATGCCCGGTAATTTACGTGGTAAAGACCTGACCGTGCAAAGTGTATTCGAGGCAGCGGGCGCGTTCGCCGCTGGCAAGATTAGCGCCGACGAATTCAAAGAAGTTGAAGATGCGGCCTGCCCCGGCCCCGGTGCCTGTGGTGGGCAATTCACGGCCAATACGATGGGCATTGTCGGCGAGATCATGGGCATCTGCCCGATGGGTTACGCGGACATTCCGGCGATGGACAACGAAAAAGATAACGTGTCGTATAAGGTCGGTGAACTCATCCTCAACATGATTGAGAATGACATTTGCCCCAGCAAATTGGTGACGCGCAAGTCGCTTGAAAATGCGATTGCAGCGGTGGCGACGACCGGCGGCTCGACCAACGGTGTTCTGCACATGCTGGCCTTCGCGCGTGAGGCAGGTATCCCCTTCACCATTGATGACATCGAAGCCATCAGCAAGCATACACCGTTGATCGCGGACATGGTGCCTACAGGTAAATATACGGCTGTCGATATGCACAGGGCAGGCGGTAATCGTCTGGTTGCCAAGCGCTTGGTGGATGGTGGTTATGTCGATGGCAGCGCCTTGACCGTCACCGGTAAAACGCTGGCGCAGGAAGCGGCTACGGCTGTCGAAACCCCCGGCCAAAAAGTGATCTACAACTGGGACACTGCGATTAGCCAGGAAGGTGGACTACACATTCTGAAAGGCAACCTCGCCCCGCGCGGCAGCGTCATCAAGCTCAAGGGTGACGAACCCCGCTATCATCGTGGCCCTGCCCGTATCTTCAACCGTGAAGAAGATGCGATGGCAGCCGTGCAATCGCAGCATATCGTGGCGGGTGATGTGGTTATCATCCGTTACGAAGGCCCTGTCGGTGGCCCCGGTATGCGTGAGATGCTCGGTGTGACCGCCGCCATCACCGGACAAGGCTTAGGCCGTGAGGTGATGCTCATCACTGACGGACGTTTCAGCGGTGCGACACGCGGTATGTGTATCGGTCACGTTGCGCCGGAAGCCATGCTCGGCGGCCCGATTGGTCTGCTGCAAGAAGGCGACATCATCGTGATCGACATCGACAATCGCGTGGTCAATGTCGAACTGAGCGCAGCCGAACTTGAAAAACGTGCGGCGGCATGGACTCCACCCAAGCCCAACTACACCAGCGGCGTGATGGCGAAATATGCCCGCACCGCCTATCAAGCTGACGACGGTGCCGCCACCAACGTGGTTAGCAAGTAGTCTTCCGTTTTCTTACTAAAGAGACACCCTTAAAATTGGTGTCTCTTTTTATTTTGCAATTCTGAGATGTGCCGCTTATGCTCGACCTCAAATCATCTTCGGAAATATTACAGGTGATCTCGAAAAGTCATTACGCGACAACACATCCATAAGTTGGATTCTGCACGTTATATTACCTAGTGGGACTCTGTCTTATCATTTCCGTCCACCCTAATTGACGGAAACCAACATTACAGTCATAATTAAGATGCGTGAACGATCCCAAGGGCTATAACTTCATGATTGAACTGGATTGGGATGATTCCGACAAGACCATTATCGGTTACACGTTTCATGATCCGTGGACTTGGGATGAATATTATGCGACTAATCCTAAGCGCGATGCGATGTTCAGCGAAACGGATCAAGTCATCGACATTATTCTGGACTTTAGGAAGGGGCAACACTTACCCCCTAAAGCCATGACACATATGCTAAAAGTAGGCACATGGGATAGTCCGCAGCGTGGCGTTGTCATTATCCTCGGTGTGCATAGCATGTTGGAACTTTTGGCAAATATTTTGAACAGCCTTTATCCACAAACGAACCTAAAAACACCGCGCCCCGCCAAAGATTTAGACCACGCCCACCGCTTGATTCAGGAAATCAAAGGCAAGCGCATCAAAGCTCAGTCCATAAGATCACAACAAGAATGAGATAAACAAAATGCCCTGACGCGTTCGCCAGAGCATTTTTATTTCATCGCGTTAGGGTGACTGATTATTCAGCGACTTCAGGCCGCAGCGAAACCGCAATGCTCACCGCCCAGTTGCGGATCGCATTCCAATCGCGGAAATCGCCACTTGGAGATTGGAATTCTTTGATCACCTGTTTTTCGATAAAGCTGAGTTTATCCACATCCAGCACTCCGTTGAACAGGGCAATATCGCGGGCGTGAATATGGTTAGCGATGGGTAACTGTGCGCTTGGGAAATGCCAACCCTGAGTCAAGGTGGCCGGATTACCCACACCCATCGGGCCGCTGGAGAATAACCATATCGGGATTTTGGTTAGTGATGCCTGATAATCTTCGAGAAACTGCACTGCTTCTTTGCGCCAACTACCGCCATAGACGGCGCTGCCTAACACCACAGCGTCGAACGGTGTCACGTCCGTCACTTTATCAGCAGCGAGTACCGTAACCTTCAGGCCAGACTCGCTTAGAATCTCACCAATTTTCCGGGCAATTTCGGCTGTCGCGCCATATTTGCTGGCGTAAGCGATCAGGATTCGATATGTCATGTGATACCCCTACTTGTGAAAGTATCCGACCCAACCCATTTTTATTATGGGCTGTTCCGAACAAAACCCGTAGTGAGTTCCATCATACAACGCACGTTATCTTCAGCAAAAATAAAAGAGACGCATTGTGTTCAACGCGTCCCCCAAAACAATTTCAGGTTCTTGAAAAATCTGTAGGGAATTAAACCAGTGCGATGCACTCAATTTCGACCAGCGCACCCGCCCGTGGCAAAACGGCCTGTACGGTCGAACGCGCGGGAGGATTTTCACCGAAGAAGGTCGCGTACACACCGTTCATTTCGGCGAAGGCGTTCACATCGCTCAGGAATACCGTCGTCTTGACGATCTTATCCATGCTGCTGCCGCCCGCTTCCAAAATGGCTTTAAGGTTATTTAGAACCTGCGCCGTCTGTTCTTTGATGCCACCGGCTACAAAATCTTTGGTTCCCGGCACGACTGCAATTTGCCCTGCCACGAATAGGAAGCCATTAGCGACGATCCCCTGTGAGTAAGGGCCGGAAGCACCGGGGGCTTGAGTAGTTGCAACAACTTGTTTGCTCATCATGTTTCCTCAATAGTACGCCTAAAACGAGTATAAGCCGGTATTGTACCGCGTTTTAGCGCAAGCCGTGACGGCTGAGGTAACGGATGGACTCCTGCGGTTTTAGTCTGCCAGAATACGGTCTATCTCACCCAAGAAACGGGTACGATCCAGCGGCTTGGGGAAGTAGGCGTTAAAACCATCGGTCATGGCACGCTGCCGCAGTTCCGGTGTATGGAAAGCGGTCATCGCCACACAGGGC
>JACDGI010000006.1:4280-39252 GCA_013821665.1 Anaerolineae bacterium | reverse complement strand
GGCGGTACTAGCCGAGCCAGCCGCTGCACAAAAATGTCGATTCAGCGGGATCAGCCGAGCCTCCCGCCTGCCATTTCGGCGGATTATTTGCATAAACTGCCATAACTGCCAAAGCCAGCGCGTAAAAAATCTCCATAGCTCGACCCCACAAAATAACGATATAATGCATCATTATTTCAAAAAGTGAGTATTGAACAATGAACTTAGAAGATAAAGTCGGGCAAATGATGATGGTCGGGTTTTATGGCCTAGAAGCGCCGGAATATATCCTCGACTGGCTGCGCCAAGGCCGCGCTGGTGGCATCATTCTCTTCGCCCGTAACGTGGAAAGTCCTGCCCAACTCGCCCAATTGACTCGCAGTCTGCACGAAGCCGCTAAATACCCACTCGTCATTGGCATCGATCAAGAAGGTGGAACCGTCGCCCGTATGCGCCAGCAGTTCAGCGAAAGCCCCGGCGCGATGGCCCTTTCCTCGGCGATTGATGGTCCTGAACTGGCCGAACGGGTTAGCGAAATGCTGGCCGTCGAGATGCGCGCCCTCGGCATCAATTGGGATTTCGCCCCTGCCCTCGATATTGCCTATAACGCCGCTAATCCTGCCGTCGGAACCCGCTCTTTCGGCACCGACTCGCAGCGTGTCGCTGAAATGGGTGGCGCTGCCGTTCGTGGCTTTCAACGCGGAGGTGTCGCGGCCTGTGCCAAGCACTTCCCCGGCCTCGGCAACACCGCTATTGATACGCATCTTGCCTTGCCCGTGCTGGATACGTCCGTCGAACAACTACGCAAAAATGACATGCAGCCCTTCCGCACCCCCATTGAAAATGGCATCGCCAGCATCATGACCACCCACACCATTTTTTCGGCTTTGGATAGCGAACTGCCCGCCACTTTATCGCCCATAATCATCCAACGACTGCTGCGCGAAGAACTCCACTTTGACCGTGTTGTCGCCAGCGATTGTATGGAAATGAAGGCCATCGCCGACCATTACACACCGGCAGAAACAGCGACTCTGGGAGCGCTTGCTGGTTTGGATATGATCCTTTTCTCGCACACCCGTGAGTTACAAGAAGCCGCTTATGAAGGTCTATTGGCCTCGGTAAAAGACGGTCGCGTCCCTATGCAAATTGTCGATACCGCCAACCAGCGTATCGCTGCCCTAAAAGCTGCTTATCCGGCACGCCCTACCGACCTCACGGTCATCAAAACACCCGACCATCTCGAACTCGCCTTAAAAGCCGCCCGTGCCGGAACTGTCTTGCTGAGTGATAATGGCCTACTGCCCTTGGATAAAGACGCTGCACTAATCGAATTCGCCTCGCAGTTGGATAGTGGCATCCTCGAAAGTGGTGGAGTATCAGGTTTCGCAGCCGCCGTCCATAAACACTTCCCCAATATGCCTACCGTATCGCTCGAATCAGGCGGATACAGCCCCGCGACAGTTGCACAGGCCAAACGAATGGCTCAATCCGTCACGACATTGGTGCTGGCAACCCGCAGCGCCCACATCAACCCCGAACAACTAGAGCTTGCACAGCAGTTGCTCGCCAGCGCCAAACAGGTCGTCTTGGTCTGCCTCCGTAATCCCTACGATGCAGGTGTACTTTCCGGCGCTGGAACTATCATCTGCACCTCAGGCGACAGTCAACCGTCACTCGAAGCGGCTGCCGAAGTTCTCGCCGGAGTCTTTACCCCCAATGGTAAATTGCCTGTTCCGGTTGCCGCCTGAGCATTCTCGAAAGGCTGAATGATGGAAAAGAATCAGGCCGACATCACCCACCACATCCCTGATTGGCTGGTCAAAATCGGCATTAATTAACCAGCGAACCATTGGAATGGTTTCCCAATTGATGTGGCCTGATGGTGGTAAAATACAGGCCATTTGTGGTTATTCATAGCACGTCGAGTGGGGATAAAGAGTGGCACAAGTCCAAACTGGAATCGAAGTGCTGCGCGCCAACCAATTCGCGCAACTAAAAGGCAAACGCGTTGGCCTGTTTACGAACTTAAACGCGGTTGATAACAACCTCGTCAGCACCTACGATATTCTCCGCCTAGCACCTGAAGTCAACTTGACGGCGATTTTTAGCCCTGAACATGGTTTAGCTGCCGCCCTTGCTGACGGTCAACTCATCGGTTCTAGCGTCGATGTTCGCACCGGCTTGCCCATCCACAGCTTGTACGGCCCATCTGAACATCCAACGGCTGAAATGCTGGCGGGTGTCGATGTCATCGTCTGCGATAGCCAAGACATCGGTGTGCGTTATTACACCTTTACATGGACGATGAGTCATATCCTCGAAGCGGCTTGTGAACATAGTGTTGAAATCATCATTTTAGATCGTCCTAACCCACTCGGTGGTTATCCATTCGGCACACCCTTAGATATGCACTTTGCCTCCTTAGTTGGGCGTTATCCTGTGCCGACCCAACCGGGGATGACGATGGGCGAACTCGCCCAATTATTTAATATCCAATGGAACCCGACTCCCGCGCAAGTCTCGGTCATCGCCTGTAAAAACTATCACCGCAGTATGACGTGGGAACAAACCGGACTAACCTTCGTCCCCCCCTCACCCAACATGCCACGCTTGATTACTGCTCAACATTATCCCGGTGCCTGTTTGGTAGAAGGCACATCACTTTCCGAAGGTCGCGGAACCGCCTTACCATTCGAGATCGTCGGCGCACCAGCTCTAGACGGTTATGCCTTAGCCGAAACCTTGAATGCTCACAATTGGGCTGGTGTGCGCTTTCGTCCCCATGTTTTCCAACCGAACGCCAGCAAATATGAAGGGGAGTTATGCGCGGGTGTACAAGCCCACATTACGGATGCTCAAACTTATCAACCACTGCCAGTCTGGTTGGACGTGTTAGCAGCCATCTATCAACAGCAACCGTTTACATGGAATGACCACTTCGAGCGTCTCATTGGCACCGATAAAGTGCGGACTTTAATTGAAACCAACGCCTCATTTGATACCCTATTCTCGGAATGGAAGTCAACCTGCTCCGACTTCAACCAATTGCGCCAACCCTATCTCATCTACGAGGATTAACACCGATGACCGAGCCCCTTAATCATCTTTCAACCGCCGCGCAATCCAAGTTAGAAGCTCTTATTCAACATAACCTCGGCACGGTTTTTCCGGCCTGTGCGTTGGCAGTCATCAAACAGGGCGAGACCGTATTGGATGCCGGTTGGGGAGCCGTTGAAGGCACACCTGCCACCAACGACACCCTTTATGATATGGCCTCGGTAACTAAGTTGTTCACCGTAACAGCTTTCCTCTCTTTCGTCAGCGCCGGACGCGTCGGCCTAGATGATCCACTGATGAAAATCGTACCCGAATTTGGCGCACTCAACCCGCGCACAATGGATGGTGGGCAAGATCCGCACAGCAAAGTTCGACTGCCGACACCGGAAGCCTTGGTTGGCAAAACCATTGATCCCGCGCGTGTCACGTTCCGTCATTTATTGACACACACCTCTGGCTTACCTGCATGGCGCGATGTCTATAACGCGGCTGGCCCTGCACCCGTTCCACCAGATCAATCTGAACCACTTCCACGCGCCCAACGTTTAGCCAATGGCTTACAAGCCATTTATGCCTATCTCTTCATTGGGCAACCGGGCGAACGTGTGGTTTATAGTGATATTGGCCTCATCTTATTGGGCGAAGCCACTTCTCGCTTAGGGGATGCGCCCTTGGATGCAGTCATCCGTCAGCGTGTGACTGCACCCATCAACCTCACCAGTCCGCGCTTTAATCCGGTGCGTGAAGGTCATATTGCATGTGAACAAATTGCCCCAACCGAGGACGATCCAACTTGGCGCAAACGCCGCGTCTGGGGTGAAGTCCATGATGAGAATGCCTGTGGCTTAGGAGGCGTGGTTGGTCACGCCGGCTTATTCGCAGCCGCCCGTGACATCGCTGCCTTCGGACAAGCATGGTTGACGCGACCTGAGCAAGCCCTTGGTATTGATGACTCGCTGGCGCAAGAAGCCAAACGCGAACAAGCCGAGACCGATGGGATGCGGCGTGGTTTAGGCTTCCTCATTAAAGCCTACGAAGGCGCATCGGCGGGGGATTTGTTTAGTATCAATACCTACGGGCATACGGGCTTCACTGGCACTTCTTTGTGGATTGACCCTGATAATCAATTGGTCGTCGCCTGTTTAACCAACAGTGTTTATCCGGGACGTGGTAAACCGGGCACACTCGAATTTCGTCGTGCCGTGCATGATTTACTGGCTGAAACCCTCAACAACTAAAAAGGATCGTTCATGACCACTACCGAACAAGCTAATCCCAACTCTGCACAAATTGATACCCTACCCGCGCTGGAAATTGTACAAATCATCAACCGTGAGGATCAAACAGTTGCCAAAGCTGTCGAAGCCGCTCTCCCTCAAATCGCACAGTCCGTCGAAGCCATCACCAGTCGCATCGAAAATGGTGGCCGCTTGATTTATATTGGTGCTGGAACCAGTGGTCGCCTCGCGGTTCTGGATGCCTCTGAATGTGTGCCCACCTACAGCGTTCCGCCGGAGTTGGTACAAGCGGTCATGGCTGGTGGTGAATACGCACTAGTTCATTCGGTTGAAGGTGCTGAAGATGACCGTGCTGGTGCCCGTCGTGATCTAGCCGCTATTTCACTAACGGGCAAAGATACACTGGTCGGCATCGCAGCCAGCGGTACAACACCTTACGTTCTCGAAGCCTTGGCTTATGCGAAAGAATTTGGCGCGGTCACTGTTGGCGTATCTTGTAATGTACCCTCCCCACTGCTTGACGCAGCCGACATCGCTATCGGGGTTGTGCCGGGGCCAGAAGTCATCGCGGGCAGCACCCGTATGAAAGCTGGAACCGCCCAAAAATTAGTTCTCAATATGCTCAGTACGGCCACTATGATCAGCTTGGGTAAGGTCTACGGTAATCTGATGGTCGATGTGAGTGTATCCAACGACAAACTCTTACGACGAGCGCGTGGTCTAATCTCTACAATCACGGGAGTCGATGACGAACGGGCAGCCGAACTGCTCACACAAGCTAACAATGAGGTCAAAACGGCTGTTGTCATGCAGCGCAAAGGTGTCGATGCAGCAGCCGCGCGTGAATTATTGGCACAGGCCAACGGCCATCTGCGTCGGGTGATTGGGTAGCGTTTACAAGCAGAGTGGGTTACGCTACAGATAGACATCAAGTCTAGACAGAGGAACCGTTATGAAGTTCGCGCGTGTGGTTGGTAATCTGGTTGCTACCCAAAAAGTTAAAGGACTGGATGGAGTCAAGTGGTTGATGGTGCAGCCTTTGAATGCTCAGCGTCAACCAGACGGCGAAATCTACGTGGCAGCCGATGCGACCAACCAAGCTGGTATGGACGAGTTGGTGTTCGTGATCGCCTCCAAAGAAGCAGCCTTTGCGCTTCCGATTTCCTTCGTGCCAGTGGATGCGGCTATCGTGGGCATTGTCGATGATGTGGACGACCGACCTTTATATGACGAAAAATCTGTGGAATGGAAAATATTCATAGGGCAGCTGAGTAAAATTTAGAACCGGTTAGACAAAACCCACCTGCAATGCGACTTTTAAAGATAGCGATTTATTCCAGTTCCGTAGTCATCTTGTGTATGACTTCGATAGTTATCGCGTTAGGCCTTATCATATTAAATTTTTCGTCCAGAAAAGTAGATACAGCAGATGCCCAACGCTTTAATACTAACCGGCAGCGCCTACCAGATAATGCACTTGAAACACAGATTTTCCCTCAGCAAATTGGGGGTTATGTATTGCAGCCTCCCAAAAATATGTCGCGAAGTACGGATGCGTCCAAAGAATTTTTTCGTGATTACAAATTAGATAGCGGGGGTACGATCAATCTCTATGTTCTTTCTCCTGTGAAAAACCATACTCAGGCAAGTTTACTTTCCATAGGAACTGAATGCGGGGATGCTGTGGGAACTGCCCAATTATTTCCAAAAGCCGTAATGCCCTATGAATACACTTTCTGCGATCTTTGGACATTTAACCAACATACATTTAATTGGATAAATGGAAATTGGTTACTGAGTGCTTCTTCGGCTTCGACACTCCAAAGTGACACTAACATGCTAATTGAGTTTGTGAACCTATATAACTATTGAGCAATAGGTGTTAAGATTTAGCATCTCCCATTGAAAGGTAACATATGTACATCGGTCGCGTGACGGGAACCGTGGTGAGTACAGTTAAGCACAAGTTATTCGATGGGCAAAAACTTATGCTGGTAACACGCCTCAACCTCGACGGAACCGGCACAACCAGCTACGACATTTGCCTTGATGATGTACAGGCGGGAGTCGGTGATGTGGTCGTCGTCTTGGACGAAGGCAGCAGCGCCCGTCAAATTATGGGTAAGCGTGGGACTGGTCCGGCACGCGCAATTATTGTTGGCATCGTCGATAAAATTAAGATAGGTGAGTAAACCGCACTATGCCCGCTCAATATACGGTTGACCTCTCGCTCGAAGATTGCTTGGAACGGCTCAACAGCCAGCAAAAATCCGTCAATTTAACGAACGGATACACGTTTTCCATCGTTGTTAAGTCGGTTCAGATCGGAACAGGTGTCTACCGCGTCCAGATCACCCGCAATATTCGGGGCTGGCGACGTGGGCGCAAGAGTTCGATCAACGTATTCCTCAAGCGCACGGGTGGAACCATCACCCAAGTTCGCATCCAGAATGCCGAGCAATTCACACCGATGATTTTGGGAGCGGTGCTGTTGGGTTTCGGCATCATTTTGGGTTTGCGTGGTCTGTACGCAATCGCCGGGATATGCCTCCTTCTTGGCGCAGTCATGCTGGTTATCGTATGGATGCTCTACACTGGACAACTCGTCCCCCGTTCCTTGATCGAAATCGTGACTCAAGCGCTGCCCGCCCGCAATTCATGAGCGCCACATAACAAATATCTCATCAAGATCGTGCAATTTGTCCGACTCCTTGCCCTAAACTAAGCGTATAATGTTCATAGAAACAATTGGATTCCCCTCAGATCAATTGCTTGCTTGAGCTGTGTAGTTTAGCAGGAGGAGCAGCGATGTACGCCCAAGTGACCTTCCTTCAAGTCCCCATCGACCAGATGCCCGTATTACGCGATTTAATCGAAACCCGTTACCTGCCGATTGTAAGACAGCGTGCCGGATTCAAAGCTGGTTATCTATTAGAGCAAATTGACGACCCTGAAACATCTCAATTGGTACTGTTCTGGGATGAGCAGGCTGCGGTTGAATCCTTCAATCGGACAGGCATGTTACAGGCTTCGCTGCATGCCCTGACTGCCGAAATGCCGGATTTGATGGTGCATCGGGAAGGCTACGCTGTGCGCTTAGCCGTACGGGCGCTGCCTGAAACAGCCGCAGTCGGATAAGGCTTCTGGTGAGGCCGTTTTTTTTATTTCGTAAAATACAATTTAAAACGCCTTTGAAATGGAAAGTTGCGGGTTTGCCAAATCGTCAGTAGGGTTGACGTGAGTGGCAAATTAAACAACATCATTTCAGAGGAGTTTCGCCATGTCGGGTGAAAAGAACCTTTTACAACCGCGCATTCTACGTGCGCCGGAATTTAAACCGGGTGAGTGGCTCAACAGCGAACGTCCATTGACGATGGCTGGGTTGTGCGGTCGAGCCGTGCTGGTGGACATCTGGGAATATAGCTGCGTCAACTGCATACGGACGCTCCCCTATTTGCGCGAGTGGAACCGGCGCTACGGTCAGTGGTTGACAGTGATTGGTGTGCATACACCAGAGTTCCCTTTCGGTAAAGAAAAACCGCAGATCGAGATGGCGATTCGTGAAAATGAACTGACCTATCCTATTTACCTCGACAACAACTTCAGCATGTGGGATGCCTACGCCAACCGTTATTGGCCCTCCAAATATCTGATCGACCCCGATGGCTATATCCGTTACCAGAGCGCAGGTGAAGGCGGTTACGGACTATTTGAGGAAGCAATCCAAACCGTTTTACGCGAGTCCGATGCCAACCTGACGCTCCCACCGGTGATGCAACCTTTACGCGATGAAGACCGTCCCGGCGCGGTGTGCTACCGGCCTACACCCGAACTCCACGCGGGTTTGGATCGTGGGGCGCTGGGTAATCCTGAAGGCTACGGACGCGGTGTGCCGATGCTTTACATGATGCCCAAGGAAAAGGAGCGCAACCGGAATAACATTTATGTGAGTGGGGCATGGCAAGCTGCTGAACAATATCTGACGTATCAGGGGCAAACCGAGGCCATTATCCGCGTGCCGTATGAGGCAGTCGAGGTCAACGCGGTACTCACACCCTACGCGGAGATGATTGACCGGATCGTGCATCCTGAGTCGGTCAGTATCGAGGTGTGGCAGGATGATAAACCGCTCGATGCGACCATTATGGGCGATGATCTGACAGCGGATGGTCGGGTGGTGGTGGATCGACCGCGTATGTATAACCTCGTGCGGAATAAGGGTTTCGAGCAGCATGAACTGATTTTAAGGGTGAAGACTCGCGGCTTCGCGATGTATGCTTTTTCGTTCACGGGCTGCGTGAAACCAGATTAAGCAGTTTCAAGAGGCAAGTTACAAGCTACAAGTTAAAGGCAAACTGTTTAGATGGCGGTGGCAGTGATCAAAAACGGCGGCGGCGATGGCGGTGGTGGAATTTTATGATGCTGTTGTTATTGTTGTTGCTGTTGAGAATCAGTCCATTTGTCGCAAATGTCGTCTGTGTCGTCTGTGTCGTCTGTGTCACCAAGCGTTTTTGTGTCGGGCTGACCTTTGGCGAAATTGGCGACAAATTGGCATTTTGTAATGATTAGCCATGCTCTTTTAAAGCCCCACCAGAGCCTCAAACCTCTGTCTGAGGGAAAAAGAGGCGCTGAAAGTCTGGCAAATTTGGCGATTTTGGCGAAGGGGTTTGCCGCCGCCAACTTTGCCAATTAGTCTTCAGTTTCCAGCCTTTCGCTTTTAGCCAATACGCAATATCAAATGGCGGCAGTGGCGGCGGCGGCATCAATGCCATTAGTGATTGTTGATGCCATTAGGCTGCGAGGTCAAACCCTCACCCCGACCCTTCATCAGCTATCTTCGCAGGTTCATTCGCTGATAGCCTGCAAGCGATGGAGGGAGCAAGACAGTTTCTCTGATAAATAGTATATTCGAGGTGTATAGAGAATGGGCTACATTTTGGAAGAACATTTTGTAACTCTTTCGGATGTTCACTGCTAACCGAAATAGGGAGCGACGGCATAGCAATTGTTTACAGAGGGTTATAAAACAGTTTGTCGGGTTAACCGAAAGTAAACCTAAAAAATAGTACTGAGTGCCAAGTCCAGTGTCAAAGAAAAGACGACGGTAGTAAGCAGGCAGCAAATTGCCTGATTTTGGGTGAGAGGCTACACTGAGGAGATCAACACAACGGGAGCAGCGTGTGACTCTTAAGGTTTTCATCAGCTACAAAAGTGAATATCGCGACTTTGCCCGCGCTGTAAAAGGCGAACTGAACCAGTGGGGATTTGATACGTGGTTGGACGTGGACAATATCCAACCGGGGGATTATTTCCGCCATAAGATTCAGGAAGGCTTGGATAGTTCCGATGTGCTGCTGATGGTGCTAACGGAAGAAGCACAGCTTTCGCACGAGGTGATGTCCGAGGTTGATTACTTCCTCGACGTAGCCAAGAAACCCGTTGTGCCACTGCGTCACCGTGAATGCAAACCGCTGTATATCTTTGTGTCGATCCAATATATTGATTTCGTGACCGATCAAGCCAACGGTTTTGTTCAACTCAAGCAGCGGTTGAGCGAACTATCGAGCAGTATTCAACCCGTGCCCCCTGCAATTGAAGAAATTACTCTCCCGTTACAAAAACCCGGTGCAGCAGCCTTAGCGGATTTTCTGAGCGAAGTGGATTTGGACGCGAAGGATAAAGCGTCACGGGAGCAATCCGCATCAGGCGTTTCCGGCGGATTGGTGAACGCGCCAGAACCCGTTGAAAAAGAACGGGCAGAGCCAACACCTGAAAAAGCCGCCTCACAGGACACGCAAAAGAAGCAAGACATTCTGAACGACGGACTGTTCGATCTCGCTCCGATGGAACCTGCGCTTTCTTCGGAGCCGCCCAAGCCGCAACCCGCGCCACCTCAATCAACGGAGCAGCAAGCACCATCCGGTTTTCCTGCCGCACAACCGGCAACACCGGTATTGCAGCCATCACGCCAAACCCAAACCATGCCAGAGTCTATTGAAGTCGGACGCGAACGCAGCAGTCCAATTTTGTGGCCGCTGGCAGCAGTGGCGAGTCTGGTCATCATTGTGGGCGCGGCGGTGCTGTACAGTTCGAACGCAGGGCCTACCACCGCGACGCAACAACCACAAGGGACAAGTCCGCTGATATGGGTTGGTATCATAGCGCTGTTGGGCGTTGTTGGCGTATTTGGCTGGCGGTGGTTTGGGCGGTCTCAGTCAGCAGCAATACCCGATGCGCAAACGGATGCTAAAAACCGCGCGACTATGCTGCAAAATGTCGAGGATTTTTGGCTGAAAGGTGTGCTTGATCCCGCGTTGGAAGCGGGTACATTGGATATTGGCCTGTCATCCGCGCCGGGGGCAGTGCTGCGACACAAAGATTACGGTGATTATGCCTTGTCACCGAACGCCAACATCCTTGATGTATTCAACGATCTGAACCGCGAACTGCTGATCCTCGGTGCGCCCGGCGGTGGTAAGACTGTGTTGCTGCTGCAATTAGCACAAGAACTGATTGTACAAGCCAAGAACCCTCACCCCTCTATCCCCTCTCCCTCAGGGCGAGGGGAAGAACCGATGCCGGTGGTGTTCAACTTGTCATCGTGGACAGCAGAGCGCAAACCGTTGGCAGATTGGCTGGTGGATGAGCTAAAGCAGAAGTATCAAGTACCAAAGAAGGTGGCATCCGCTTGGGTCGAAGGCGAAAAATTATTGCTGCTGCTGGATGGATTGGATGAGGTAGCGGAGGAATACCGAAATGATTGTGTGGATGCGATTAACGGCTTCCGTCAACAGTATCGGACAGTTGATTTAGCACTATGCAGCCGCAGTGAAGAATACGATGCGCTGACGAGCAAACTCGATGTGCGAGGGGCGATTGTACTTGAGCCGTTGAGCTGGCATATCATTGTTGCCTATTTAGATCGCCCCGAACTAGCGAATTTGCGGCAAGTTATAGCAACTGATGTGGAGTTGCGGGAGATGTCGCATGTACCGTTTTTGTTGAACGCGATGGCGTATGCGTATGCGGGGGCAACACCGACAAATCTCCAATTCCCTATTAGCGCTGATCCAGTAAAAGCGCGGCGAACACATTTGTTTGATCGTTGGGTAGAGAAGCGGCTAGCGGCAAAACCAATTGACCAATACGAGACGGGCAAGGTGCGGAAGTGGTTGGGGTGGCTTGCGGTGAATATGGTGAAGTTTGAAAAAATCGTATTCTATATCGAGGAATTGCAACCGAAATGGCTCTCTGTAAATAGACTACTATACTTTACGGCTATCGTGTTGACCAGCGGATTAGTGAGTGCCGCCGCGTTTGGACTGGCGTTTGGGCTAATACTTGGGCCATATTTTGGGCTGACAGGTGTTCTCGTGTTTGGGCTGGCACTTGGGTTGATGTTTGGTCTCGTGTTTGGCACGACACAAATCAAGCTGGCTGAGAGATTAACATGGCGGTTTAGCTGGTTTGGTGTGACAGTAGGATTAGCGCTGGGCGTAGCGATTGCAATGATACTTGGGCTAACAGTTGGAATTGAATATTTACGAACGTATGGTCTTGAATCCGGGATGGTGGGTGGCCTAATTGGGACATTGACTGGTGCGCTCGCTGGTGGGCTGCAAGCCGGAGAGAGTGTTACGAGCAGAAGCCGACCTAATCAAGGGATCAAACAATCAGCCTATAATACTCTACGTGTCATTCCGATGTTTGGGTTGGGATTTGCCATTGTTTTTGGACCGGTGTTTGGGCTATTAGGTGGGCTTTTAGGTTGGCTAACTTTTGGAATAGCATTTGGAGTAGCATTTGGCTTAGCTGCCGGACTGGCATTTGGAGGCGGATTCGCTGTTCTTAAACACTTAATCCTACGCTTCATATTTTGGCGTTTAGATAATGAGCCGTGGAACTACGCGCGATTTCTTGACTACTGCTCAAGTGCAGGATTGATGCGGAAGTTGGGCGGTGGGTATATCTTCGCACACCGATATTTGATGGAATATTTCGCGGAGGGCGCAGAGGAGCAGAAATAAACAGAGGTAAACTGGTGTCCACCTCTGCATACTTTTAGGCTTCGTCGTCAATTTCGCCGCGAACAGGTGCGGGTTTACGTCCGCCACCGATGGGCTTGTAGTCCCACTCTTTACCATATTCTTTGCGGGCTTCCGTGCGCGACATGACGCGCAGTTCGGCGTTGTCATAATTAAAAACGCCTGTATAACTCCGCCGCTTTTCCATTTCTTCCTGCGCAGCCTCACGGGTATCGTGCTTGCTAACGGCACGCCACGTATCTTCATAGTTGCGCTTCACCCACAGGCAATAATATTCCGCCTTGGCGCGGGCTTTCGTGACTGGCTTCGCAGTGCGAGCTTTCTTTTCCACCGTCAACTCCTTATGCTGATTAAGGATACTACCCTCAAACAAAACAGCGCAAGAGAGCAAAACCCCTTGCGCTGACGTTTAACAATTGCGTTGGCTTCTAATTAGAAGCGACCGCGTCCACCGCCGCCACCACCACGGTTGTCACGGCCACCGCCGCCACCACCGCGATTGCCGCCACCAAATCCACCGCCACCACCGGAACGCTCTTCACGAGGACGCGCTTCGTTAACGGTCAGGGCACGGCTGTCGAGTGTGAAACCATTAAAACGGCGAATGGCTTCCTGTGCACCTTCTTCGGTTGCCATTTCAACGAAACCGAAGCCCTTGGGACGACCAGTGTCACGGTCGGTTATGAGAGCAACATCAGCTACGTCACCAGCCTGAGCAAACAGTTCACGAACAGCTTCTTGAGTGGTGGTATAGGCGAGATTGCCGACATACAACTTCTTAGCCATTGTCATAGACTCCTGTCTAAGCACACATAAATGAATTCATAGAGCAGGTTAACATTACGGGGCAAAACAATGCAAAGCGACTGATGTGTTGTAAAGAACAGGAGCGCAAGATGCAATTTCGACCTGAATCAGTTTCATACTCTACGCACTTTATTATGGCACAAATTACGAGAAATGTATAGAGGAAGGTTGGCCTATAAAGGGATAGGAAACAGGTCTATTTTCTCTCATAAACGCTTTGTGACTATAATAACAAACAAGTTTTTTCGAGGTCAATAAAGGGTGATTTATGCACGACGTAATTGTCAAAAAACTTGATAAGCAAGCTGCACGTTATGTCATTCACGCACATAGCGATTAAGTCTTGTTCAAGATGGCGCTGACTCTTTTCTTCAAAACGGGTACGACAGTGGCTTCATACCAAGCATTTTTGGCAAGCCAAATGTTATTACGGGGACTAGGATGTGGCAGTGGCAAGACAGACGGCCAATATTCTGCCCAATTTTTTACCGTTTCAGTTAAGTTGGCTCCTTGACGTTTACCCACATGCCACTTGAGGGCATAGGTGCCGATGATGAGCTTCAATTCGACACGCGGCATCTGGGCTAAAAATAGGTCTTGCCATGCTGGCGCACATTCCGGTCGGGGCGGTAAATCACCGGATGAGCCGGTTCCCGGATAACAAAAGCCCATCGGCAAGATGGCAATTTTTTCGGGGTTATAAAAGGTGTCACGGTCAACACCCATCCAATCACGCAGACGATTGCCACTGGCATCGTTGAAGGGGATGCCCGTTTCGTGAACTTTACGTCCCGGTGCCTGACTCACAATGAGAATCCGAGAGGCGGGATGAATCTGAAAAACGGGACGCGGCCCTAGCGGCAGATAGGCTGCACAAATGGTACAGGCTTTGGCATTTTCAACCAATGCTTCAAACTCGGTTTTCACAGTTGGGTTTGTTCCCAAAACGATAAACGGATTTACCGAGATCGTACCATAATCTGAGGACTTGTCGAACGGTCGGAAATCAAAAGGGCGATACCCCCTCACCCAACCCTCTCCCCCGAAAATCAAGGGAGAGGGCTTTAAACATTTGGTTATTACTTGGCGACACCTAGGCCAGCGAAGTATTCCTTGAAGGCCCATGCTTCCATCGCAAAGGTGCCATCGACCACGTTCAGGTTGATCGGTCGCCACCAACTCAGGTCATACATCCATATATTGGTGTTGAGGGTCGCCACCGTCGCTTCGGTGTTGCCCCACGGATTGCGCAGGACGATGTACTTGCGGTTGTTGTAGTAAGCCCAACCGAGTACCGTGCAGCAGTGCGAGGCCACGATGGTCGCGCTGCTGTAATTCAAGTGACGAGCCGCAGCGTCACCTGTCGAATACGTCCATGCGGTCATGGGGTTAAAGGTCTTATAGGACAGTGAGTTGCCGCGCACCAGATTCCAGAGGGTGTCATCACTGCGGCTGGCGGTGTCGTAGTAGTAACGATGACCACCGGTCAACTGCGCCGTTGCCCACACACAATCGCCCCACGCGGTAGCCGTGATGTCAGGATGATCGCTGTTGGTTCCGGTCTTGAGCTTGGCATAGGCCTTCTCATAAACTGCCGGCCAGATTTCATCCGTTTCGCTGGAACGGGCGTAGATGTAATTTCCACCTGAGGTTTGGGGTACGGTCTCAGTCACTTCAATTTGCTTATCGAGCGCTCCACCGCTGTCAGGCTTATAGAAGCGCACCATATCCACAAAGCTCTGCTGTCCGGCACCCGTCGCCCGTGTCATCTGGGCAATCTGGAAGGGTTTGGCCCATGCCACCGCCGACAAAGCCGCGATGTAATAGCAGTTAGCAACCGCACCCTGAACCGGATCAAAGAACTCGGTGCCTTCGTTGAAGAAACGTCCCATATCAGCCCATGTGGTACGGGGCGCAATCCAATCATTGATGTTCAATCTTTTAGGATCGTAGGAAATAGTCGCGACAATATCACGCGACAGGACGCGGGCAAGCTGCTGCAAGCGTTCCGCATCCGGCAAACGCAGCATCAATTGCAGGTACTGCTGGTGGATGAGTTCGGCACTGGTGACTTCGATGCTGCCGATGTCTTTAGTCTTGAAGCGTGAGCCAAGATCAGCCAACGTTTTGATTTCAAGATTGGTGAGCGGGTTTTCAAGGTCGTTGAGGTCGAGGTTGAGTTCGACATCTAATAACGGTGAGCGCTCCGGAACCAATTGCAATTTGTTATTGAGTTTGAGGCCTGTGTATAACGGGCCACCGAAAGCCGGGTCAAAGAGTTCTTCGTAGGGGGTTTGCAAAATATCTTCCAACACGCGGGGTGCGTCAGGAAGTTCGTTCCAAGGAATTTTGCGGTCAGCGATGAGTTCCGCCAGCGCATAAGGATTGATGACACCGTTGTTCTGGGCTACACCTTCGCCTTCGACAGTCGTGGCGGCTGCCGCTTTAACTGTACCGTTGGCCTTGGTCTTCGTGGTCATTGAGCACCTCCCAAATAGATCGGACATTCGGATTGTCATGACAAACTATCAATGTCCAATGGGGCTGTTGTATCGACAAATGCTATCGTTACCAGTACTTCGGTACTGTATACAAACCTCACGGAAGCCAATGATGCAGAGTCGGGGATGTTGTGTTATGCTTGCGTTAGGAAAAACAAATATCCCCTCAGTCCTGAAATGGAACAGCACGGATGATTGGACGCAAACTAAACGAGCGCTACGAAGTACAAGAACACCTCGGCGACGGATCAACGGCGACCGTTTACAAAGCGCTAGATACCAAACTAGGACGGCTGGTGGCGCTGAAAGTGCTGCTGCCACATGTCCGCGAAACCACTCGTAAGCGTTTCTTCCAAGAAGCAACTGCCGCCGCCGCGCTAAATCACCCCAACATCATGTCGATTTATGACATTGGCGAGGATGGCGACTTTCATTTTCTCGTGGTGGAATATGTCGATGGCGACCCACTGACCAACTACATTCCATCATCACCGGAAACCGTGGTCAAGCTGGGCGCACAGATGGCGCGCGCACTGGCATATGCCCACGCACGTTATATCATCCATCGTGATGTCAAACCGGCGAATATCAAAGTCACCCCCAATGGCACTGTTAAAATTATGGATTTGGGGCTGGCGCTGCCGCGTGAAGCCAAGCGCGTCACAGCGGATGGCATGGTCATCGGCACACCGGCTTATCTTTCACCCGAACAGGCACAGGGACATACCCTCGACCACCGCACCGATATTTATTCGTTGGGCGTGGTGTTGTACGAAATGGCGACTGGTCATCTGCCCTTTGATGCCGATGAAATTCCGGCGCTGTTGATGCAGCAGGTACGCCAACCACCGCCACCACCGCGTTTGATCAAACCCGATTTGCCAGTCGATTTGGAACGTATTATTTTGCGGACGTTGGAGAAAAATCCCGCCCGTCGATATGCCACCGGTGATGCTCTGGCGGCTGTCTTGGAGTCGGTACTGGAAGCGCCTAAACGCCATACGGATACAGGCGTTACTACGCTTCATGTTCGTCCGAACGAATCAACTATCCCTGATGGCAAACCCACCCGCCGCGACAAGCCCACTATCCGTATCCTGCTGGCGGATGACCATGTGATGATGCGGCGGATGCTGGCAACCTTCCTCGAATCACGAGAAGAATTTGTGATCGTCGGTGAGGCTTCTGATGGCGACAGCGCCCTACGCGAAACGGTAGCCCTGCTGCCGGATGTGCTGCTGTTGGATTTGAATATGCCCGGTAAAGGTGGATTAGAAATCCTACCGACGGTACGAGCCGAAGCACCTAACGTCAAAGTGTTGGTGCTGACCGGACGCGATGAAGATTGGTACATTATGCGGGCCATGCGGGCTGGCGCACACGGTTATGTACTGAAGTCCGGTGATGAAGGCGAACTCATCGAGAATATCATCAAAGTCACTCAAGGACAGATGGTGCTGGGACAAGGTGTGGCCGAGCGCATCGTGACCGGCATGATCGGCGGCGACGCGCAAGGTCTAAGTGTCACCGAACGGCAAGTGCTATTGTACGTGGCATCCGGTTTCGAGAACCCTGAAATTGCCCAACATCTGCAACTCAGTTTGACAGCCGTTATCGAAACATTAGCGCAAGCGATGAATAAATTGGGCGCAACGGATCGTCACGCGGCGGCACTATCGGCACTGCGTCACGGTCTCATCAACCTCGATGAGCTGCATGATTTGTAGGGACATGAACCCCTACCCCAGCCCTCCCCCGTAAACGAGGGAGGGAGCAAATCCAGTACGTCAGACTTTTTTCAATAACTTTCAAAACACCGCAAACGTTTCACGATGGAATATCGAACCTTCGGACAATCCGGTTTGCAGGTACCTGTCGTCGGCATGGGGACGTGGCAAACCTTTGACGTGCGCGGCGAGGCGGCAGAGGCCAATGCCCGTTCGATTGTAGATGCTGCCCTAAAAGCTCAAGCCAATTTCTTTGACTCATCACCGATGTACGGGCAAGCCGAGCGTGTTTTGGGGAAAGCGCTGGAAGGGCGGCGTGAGCAAGCCTTCGTCGCCACTAAAGTGTGGGCATCCACAGCCGACGAAGGCCGCAAACAGATTGCCAATGCCCTACGCTATTATGGCAATCGGGTTGATCTCTACCAGATTCACAACCTCTTAGCGTGGCGCGATCAACTCATGTTGTTAGAGCAATTAGTTGCCGAAAAACGTGTTGGATTGATCGGCGCGACACATTACAGTTCATCTGCCTTCAATGAATTGAGCCGCGTCATGAAAACCGGACGTATCCAAGCGATTCAGATTCCCTACAATCCGCAAGAACGAGAAGTCGAAAAAGTAATTCTCCCTTTAGCGGCAGATTTGAATCTGGGTGTGGTCGTCATGCGTCCGTTCGGCGAAGGCCGCTTGATGCGTAATCCACCAACGGAAAGCGAACTCGCACCATTAAAGCCGTTTGGCGTTACCACATGGGCACAGGCGCTCCTCAAGTGGATACTCAGTGATCCGCGCTGCCATGTGGCGATTCCAGCGACCTCAAAGGCCAGCCGCATGACCTAGAATGCGACGATTCAAGCGCCTTGGTTTGGTGATGAAGAGCACAAATTGGTGGCGCGGTTGGCAGGAAGATAAATGGCATCAGAGTTGCGCCGCACGAGGCTAAAGCCATCATGCTAACAGTCAGACAAGCACACTGAAGGTGCTTCAAAAGCGATTACAACAGTTCTAGACTTAGGTTATAATTGCTAAAAATAATATGGATAAAAATAAATGCGTCGCTTTGTTTTTGGGCTATCAATAATCCTTTCAGCCGCTTTTATTCTTCTTTTTAGTTTGAGTGTGGATGCTGTCCAAGAAACAGACATCTCTGCGACACGAACGGCGATTGCCATCACACGAGAACCGATCTTAGGTACACCTGCCACACCGAGCAGTATTGATTTGACTGCTACAGTTGCATTTCAAGAATATGAAACGAGGCAGCGTCTGATTCAGGATGCCAAAGATATGCCGCTTGAAGCGAGCGCTAGTGCCATTGTTTTCTTAGTCAGACAAACGAATATCGCCCTTACTGGAACGCCCTTACCAACATTAACCCCTCTCTCCTCCACTCCTACTGAACTACCATGTCAATTAACTTTTTACAAAAATACAAATGAAATTGCTGCGACAGAAATTAATACTTCAATTAGAGTTCCATCATCGACGCTAATAGGACATTACGAGGTTAATAATCTTGAGCTAGCGATGCCTCAAATGTGTTCTCCAGAAACACACTTTTTAGGTACAAATGTGGAAATTCGTGTGAAGATAAACAGCTTAGAAAATGACAATCTCGTGATTGCTACTCTCGAAGAATTGCTGTTATCTTTACAAGATTTGCATTTAACAGGGGACGGGCAATCATTGCGCCTACTCATTGAATTTTATGTTTATGAAGATTCTTGTAAATATCGCATAATTGATACCGGTTTCACCAATGCACGATTAGCCTACCAAGAAGGCTTAAGGGGTGAAAAACTCATTGAGGCATTAGGCGGTATTATGGACACGAAGCAAGAGTTATTTGGTGTATGCCCATAAAAACTCAATCCTTCCCTCAAACTCTGGTATCTGAGAAAATTAATAAGGATTTCTTACGATGCGACTGGGAATAATGGCGGGATACTCCGGTGCGAAGATCGAACTGCCAATGGACATCATCCGCGAGGCTGACAAGCTGGGTGTGTATGCGGTGTGGACAGCGGAAGCTTACGGTTCGGATGCGGTCACACCATTGGCATGGATGGGCGCACAAACCGAACACATCCACCTCGGCACGGCCATCATGCAGATGCCCGCGCGGACACCTGCCAACACCGCTATGACCGCCATGACGCTCGATCAATTGTCAGGCGGACGCTTCCTGTTGGGATTGGGACTTTCCGGGCCGCAGGTGGTGGAGGGTTGGCATGGTGTGGCTTATGGCAAGCCGCTGGCAAAATCCCGCGAGTATGTCCAAATCGTGCGCGATATTCTCAAACGCGAAAAGCCGCTGACGCATGACGGAGAATACTATCAAATCCCCTACCAAGGTGCGGATGCAACCGGACTAGGTAAGCCGCTCAAGAGCATCTTACACGGACGGGCCGATATGCCAATTTATCTGGCGGCGATTGGGCCAAAAAATGTGCAATTGTGCGCCGAAATCGCAGATGGTTGGCTGCCGATATTCTTCTCGCCGGAGCATTACGACAGCGTCTACAAACCGCAAATCGAAGCCGGCTTCGCGGCAGCAGGCAACGACAAATCGCTGGCGAACTTCGATATTGCGCCGACCGTTCAGGTGATGATGGATGATAATCTGGAAGTGTGCTGGAACGCACTCAAACCGGGGTTGGCGTTGTACATCGGCGGCATGGGCGCAAAAGGCCGTAACTTCTACAATGATCTGGCGGTGCGTTACGGATTTGAGGAAGCAGCCACCAAAATCCAAGAGTTGTATTTGTCGGGCGATAAAGCCGGAGCGGTGAGCGCCATCCCGAATGAACTCATAGATGCAGTCGCCCTCTGTGGATCGAAGGCCCGCATCAAAGACCGGCTGGCTCTGTGGCGCAATAGTCCGGTAACGACGCTCAACCTCGGCCTCTATGATGTAGAAACCCTGCGAACAATGTGTGAGTTGGTACTGTAATCCGCAGCTAATTCTCGATACCGTCCAACCAAGTTATGGCCTGCTCAGGATCGGTAAACACGTTGACGCGAACACCGCGACGGCTGTGTAGATTGACGAATTCAATTAAATTCAAGCGTCCAAGGATGTCATGTGGAACGACCAGCGCCCATGTTTTCCAACCAGCGGCGGTAACCAACTTCGCCCATTCTTGAGTCGCCCATTTTCCATCTTCAGGGGAAAGCGCACTGTTCTCGCGGTCGTCTGAAAGCCATTTGGTGGCCTGATATTTTTTCAGGCAGTCGACACCGGCAAGCAGCACATCGCGAAATTCTTGACCACCAATAGGTTTAAGGAAGGTATGATGGACAATCTTTTTGTCTTCGTTGTAAACCAGAGTTGCGTATTCATTACTTAAAATGGTTATGTCAGCCACAGGTATCTCCTTACTTTCAAGCGTATTGGGCTGGTCAATTTGCTAGATCGACCTCATCTACAATTGTAATGATTTCGGTTATTGCTTGGCGTTAAGGATAATCTTCTTAACACTCTCGGATGTGGAAACGACATGAGCGATGTGTGAATTAGTCCTAGAAAGCGTTCAATAAAGAGTCTTTCCGGGCTTCTAGGCGTATAATGGCATCAGTTAAAGACATCATTTTACAAATCCTATTCGGTGAATTCATGAAACCCAACCTTTCAACCGTTTTATTGGTAGCCAGCTTAATTTTACTCGGTGCTTGCAACCTTATTCAACAAAATAATCCACCTCCACAGGCCAGCGCCTCGACACCGCTCGCTGATTTGCCGATTAACATATCTTCGCACGGGCCAGTCGAGCAGCAGCCAACGGCAGTGCCTCAAGCGGTGATTGATGCTGCCGATGCTGAATACGTGCTGTTGACCAATATATATGAGCGGGTTGTGCCATCGGTCGTCAATGTCGAGGTGGTGATCAAATCGACCACGCCGGGTGTGGCGGATGCGGCACGCGGTTCAGGCTTTATCTATGATACCGATGGACACATCATCACCAATGCTCACGTCGCTAATGACACCATCAGCGTAACCGTCACCTTCCACGATGGGACCGTGTCCAGCGCACAGGTGGTCGGTGTTGATTTATTCAGCGACATCGCCGTGCTGAAAGTTGACGTAGACAAATCCCGTTTACAGCCGGTATCATTCGCGGATTCGGACAAGATCAAAGTGGGCGAACGCGCGATTGCGATTGGTAATCCGTTCGGGCTGGCGAGTTCAATGACAGTGGGCATCGTCAGCGGTTTGGGGCGGCAGTTGCCCTCGGCAGAAATGATCAGTAATGATGTGACACCGAACTTCAACAACCCCTCGATTATTCAAGTCGACACTCAGATCAACCCCGGTAACAGTGGCGGTCCGCTGCTGAATTCTCACGGCGAAGTGATCGGCATTAATACTGCCATCCGCAGTGACAGCGGTGTGTTCCAAGGGGTGGGTTTTGCCGTACCATCCAAGACGATTACGCGCATCGTACCGGAACTGATCGCCAAAGGCAAAGTCGAGTATTCATGGTTGGGCATCAGCACACGTTCGGCAGATGACGGCTTAGGCGTGGCTGCACTGGCCGATCCGCTTAAACTGCCAGTCAAGCAAGGTGTATTGATCGACGAAGTCACACCCGACTCGCCAGCATCCGATGCCGGATTGCAAGGCGGCAACCATCCTGTGACCGTTCGTGATTTGGCGGTGTGCGCGGGCGGCGACATTATTATCGCCATTGACGGCAATTACATCGCGGATATGGATGGGCTGATGTCGTATCTGGTGACGAACACGCAACCGGGCGACACCATTCAAATGCGAATCGTGCGCGGTGATAAAACATTTGATGTGCCGGTGACTCTGCGGGCACGTCCAGCCGATGCACAGGCGACGACCGCAAGCTGTGGCCCGTAATTCAAATCTCATATAGGCTTGGGACAGATAACACTATCGCCCCAACATTCCATAATCACAGGTTAACTCCATGCACACGATCCGCCCGTGGCTGTACATCGGCAAAGTCCGCGAAACCGGTGACCGTTCGATTATGTATGCCTATAAGATTGAGGCCATCTTACAACTGGCACATCCAGCTCAACATCCCGGCATCGAGTCGTTATATATCGAGGTTGATGATGGTGTTCCTTTGCCAGCACCAGCCTTACAACAAGGCATTAGCTTTGCGCGAACACAAAAGGCGGCTGGACACAAACTGGTCATTGGATGTGGTGCGGGAGTCAGCCGTTCGGTGACGTTCACGATGGCCGTTTTGCACGAGGAAGAAAACATCAGTTTGCTGGATGCCTATGAGCAAATTGTCACCATCCATCCCGATGCTATGCCGCACTACGAACTACTCAAATCGCTGGGCGCGTATTACAACGATCCAACCGCCACCAAAGCCTTACTCTCCCGTATTTGGCTGATTGACACTACGGATATTTGACGCTCAAAACTGCTCCATTAAGACTGATTCTAATAATCCATTTCTTTAGTCTTTATACTCACCACTCGGCATACAATGAATACAACGTTGACCATGACTATGAACCGCTAGACACAGGCGGTGAGACTATGATTCCTATGCCGCTTCTTGAGACCGAACGCCTATTTCTGCGCCGACCGGAATTGACCGACGCTGCCGATGTGCAGGACTATCTGCAAGAACGGCAAATAGCGGCCAATACACTGCATATTCCGTTTCCATATCCGAATGGCGCTGCCGAGGCATGGGTCGTCCGAACCCACAACGCCTATGACGCGGGTGAAGCGTGCAGTTTTGCCATTGTGCATAAGGATGAAGACCGGATTATTGGCGCAGTCGCCCTGCGTTTAGATCTCGAACACCGGCGGGCTGAACTCGGTTATTGGGTAGGCAAACCGTATTGGAATAAGGGTTATGCCTCCGAAGCGGCAGAGCGCTTGCTCAGTTACGGCTTTGAAGTGTTGGGACTCAACCGCATCCATGCCACTTATTTCGCTGATAACCCGGCTTCCGAACGGGTGATGCAGAAAATTGGGATGCGCTACGAAGGTTTGATGCGGCAGTATTATCTGAAGTGGGGCGAGTTCCGCGATACGGGACTGTACGCGATTACCCGCAGCGATTACGAAGCCGCTCTGACGGGCGGATGGAGCCTGAAGAGTTAGGCCCTATAAACGTTGACGGCCCCCAGTGAACTGGAGGCCGTCAACATTTTCTCAGACCTAGAGGGTGGAGGTACAACTCAACGCTGTACACCCCTAGAGGTGGACTGGGCTAGGTTTGCACCCTCACCATAGTCTTGTTCTTCAAATTGTCACCTCCTTGTACTCATTGGACGTTAAAAATACTATAAACTTTTTCGCGTTATTTGTCAACATTAAACTGGCGTTGGTGGCTCACAATAGGTCTCTGGACTCGTCAAGTGACCAAATTATCTCCCATCCCCATCATAGCTGCTGTGAAACCAAGCACACACAGCTATGCCGCCACAATCCCCACAGCCCTGCATCACCAGCGCAATCGTGATAACCATAAAGATGACTGCAATAAAAATCGTTATACCAGTTCCTAGCGAATTTATGAGTTCATGTTATTTCTCTGCACATAAATGAAATATGACTGATTTGTTTGTGACACTGTTATTTTATTATTTTCAACTACTAAGTTCATATCGTTATGGAAGAAGGTATTGTTTAGATAAAAGTAATATAATAGTAGTATCAAACGACATGTTACGCTTGAGGTTTCTTTACTTTCTATAAAACCTCTGCGAAGATGAATTTACCTTTTTCACATCAACCCAAGCAAGTTGGTGTTCAGCTCATACAGGTTAGTAGGAGCATTTCATGCCGTCAATGATGCCAAGCAAGGAAGATTTCATCGGCCTCACGTCAGACCACATCTATGATTTAGTTTACGAACAACGCCTTAATATGTCGCTGCTCCTCAACGGAACGCGACGATGGTATATCGCAGAATACTTTGACGCGCCGCCCAAAGATAATAGTTACTTCCAGCATTACCTTGAAATGACGCTGGTAAAGCTCAGTCAATTACTCACGATGTTGGCGGAACATGGTGTGTACCGTGTCTTTATTCCCGTATATTCGTGGCACCAACCTCAGCGTAACGCCGAAGCGCACAAGTTTTTGTTGAAGGGTATTCAGGCGCTGTTAGGGTATCCAGCACTGGTAGAAACCTACAAACGCTCGCGTTGGGAAGTGCGTTTCTATGGAGACATGACTAGTTTCCCTCACTCGTTTGTAGGCGCACTCCAGAATCCGCCACGCTACACCGCCGGCGAACCGGAACACATTGTCTACTTTGGTGTAGATGGGGACAGTCCACACAACAATGCTTATAAAATGGCGTATGACTTCGGTCAGAAGTGGGGACACGCGCCGACTCGTGAAGATATGATGGAACTGTACTATGGTGATCGGGATATTGGGCCGCTGGATATTTTAGTCGGTTTCAGCCGCATCTACTCGCGGATGGGCATACCGCATTTGCTGGAAGGCGAGGAAAGTATCTATGTAACAGCCGTCACACCTTTAGTGATGAGTGAGCATTCGCTGCGTTCGATCTTGCACGATTATTTATATAATCGTCATGACGTGGGCCGGGATTATCAGAATATTCATCCCAACGAGATCCAGCGACTAAAGCAATTTTATGAGGCAAACAAGAATACCGTTATCGGACTCACGCGGAAATACGAGGATCTGATCTATCCGATACCTGCGATCCAGTGGCCGGACGCGATGGATAATCCAATCGCTGAACCGCAGTATCCTAACGCAGCATTTGGGGATTAAGGACTGGCAACAGCCTGTTTTAAAAGTAGATTTCGGGCATCATCCAGTGTCACTGAAAAAGCATACGCAGATTCGTCAAAGCTTGTGCGATAGACCTTTTTGTAAACGTCAAATAAGGTACGGACGAAACCGCTGGCACCAACAATGATGCTTTTACCTTGATTAGGATGCTTACGTAACGCGACATTTTTGCCGTGCGACAACACGCCGTTGGGCACAAGTTTGCTGTTTTGGACATCAATAATCGGACCGACACGGTGGTCGACCTTATCCATCATATCACGTGATTCTTGGAGCGCTTGGTAAAAATTATCCAAGTTCCACTGTCCGTTATAAACATAACGAAGGATAGTTTGCTCTGGGTTATCCCAAATGACCGTAATACCCATAATGTAATCCTCAGAAAATCAGATAGTGTTCGCTGACATTAATGCTAAAATCAGGCAACGTCTGCGGTTTCGGCAGCCCATGTAGATGTAATTTCTACAGCATCCACATTAAAATCCATTTTCCAGATGTCTTGTCCCATGAAATTCCATGCAGGAAGCATGTTTACTTCTGAATCGAGGCAAGTCGTTAACAACGTATCCAATGCTTCCAATTCATTCTGATTGAGATTAAATTCAAACACTGGAAATGCCTTTTTACTAATTGGGGTTCGTCTAGTAATGATTAATGATTCTATTGTATTACAATCACTCTCAATACTGCGCTAAGTAATCGTGAAATTCATAAATTTTTCGTAAATTTCACAGCTAAACACAGGACTAATATATTATGACACAGCATATTATTTTCGCAACTACAAATGTTGGAAAGGCTTCTGCGCTTAAAACACTCGCAGCCGCTCACGGCATCAAAGTGCAACAAGTCGAGGTGGATTTAGTCGAACCGCAGGCGGATTCGGTACTGGAAGTCGCACAAAATAAGGCGGTGCAAGCGGTGAAATTACTGGGAGAGCCCGTGGTTGTGGAAGATAGTGGCTTTGCTATTGATGTCCTAAATGGTTTCCCCGGTGCGTATATCAAATACGCCTTAGCCACAATTGGTGCAGAAGGACTACTGCGGCTGACAGCCTCCTACTCTTCTGCAAGCTGCCGTTTCGTCAGTGCGATGTGTTATGCCTCACCGGATGGCACACAGCACACCTTTGTTGACAACAGTGCTGTAGGAAGACTCGCCGCACAGATTGATCCCTCACCGGCACCAAATGCATGGTCGGAGCTATGGCGTATCTTCATCCCCGATGGCTACAACAAAACCTTAAGTGCGCTGAGGGCTGACGAACTCAACACCTTGATGGGAAACTGGCAAGCGCAATCCGTCTACGGGCAATTTGTCCGTTGGCTTGAAAACGAGAGCAAAAGCAATCTCGCTTAAGATAGATCAACTTCCATCAAATGAACGAATAAGCTGGCAGTGTGAGGAAGTCCACAAACGGATCAGCTTTCGACATTTGGATGAACAATTGGCTGGCGCGGGAGAAGTGACCTTCATCAAAGCGCTTATTACCAATTTCTGAACGGATGGCTGCCATCTCTTCTTGTAACCATTGGTCATACAACTTTTCGGTAAATGGGCGGCCATCAGACAGCGTTGAATGATGTTTGAGCCACTGCCAAATTTGTGTGCGCGAAATTTCTGCCGTAGCCGCGTCTTCCATCAAATTGTAGAGAGGCACACAGCCATTTCCACGCAGCCAAGACTCCACATATTGGATGCCAACTTTAATATTCAAACGGACACCCGGCTCGCTGATTAGACCCACCGGCACAATTAGCAGATCAGCCGACGTGACGGCTACATCGTCGCGCTGACGCTTAATCTGGTTGGGCTGGGGCATGACCTCATCAAAGACTTCCAAGGCCACCGGAACCAAACCGGGATGTGCTACCCATGTACCATCATGTCCATCTTGCGCCTCACGCAGTTTATCCGCGCGGACTTTGGCAAGGGCTGCGTCGTTGGCTTCGGGATTGTTCTTGATTGGGATTTGAGCCGCCATGCCACCCATCGCGTGTGCGCCGTGTTTGTGACAGTTCTTAATCACCAGCAGTGAATAATTACGCATCATCGGCACGGTCATGGTAACGAGCGCCCGATCCGGCAGCACAAAATCGGGACGGCTACGGAACTTCTTGATGAATGAGAAAATGTAATCCCAGCGTCCACAGTTCAACCCTGCCGAATGATCGCGCAGTTCATAGAGAATTTCCTCAGTTTCGAAGGCCGCCAATATGGTTTCAATGAGTACAGTCGCCTTGATCGTCCCCGGTGGAATGCCAATCGTTTCCTGTGCCAGTTCAAACACATCATTCCATAAACGCGCTTCGAGGTGGCTTTCCATCTTGGGCAGATAGAAATACGGGCCACTGCCCCGTGCCAATAGTTCTTTGGCGTTGGTGAAGAAGTACAGTCCAAAATCGAATAAGCCGCCGGGAACAGCTTTGCCATCCACCAGCATGTGCTTCTCGTCTAGATGCCAACCGCGTGGTCGGATCATCATGACAGCGGTTGTTTCATTCAGTTTGTAGGCTTTTCCTTCAGGGCTGGTATAGGTGATGGTGCGGCGAATCGCATCGCGCAGATTAATTTGCCCTTCGATCATGTTCTCCCATGTGGGTGCGTTCGAGTCCTCGAAATCGGTCATGAAGACCTTTGCACCGGAGTTGAGCGCGTTGATGACCATCTTGCGGTCGGTTGGGCCGGTGATCTCGACACGGCGATCTTGCAAATCCGCAGGTACAGGCGCGACCTGCCAATCGCCACCGCGAATATGTGCCGTTTGAGGCAGAAAGTCCGGCAGTTCACCAGCATCCAACAGTACTTGACGTTCTGTCCGCTTTGCCAGCAGCACATCCCGCCGTTCGCTGAATGTACGGGCTAATAACGCCACAAAAGCCACCGCTTCGGGCGTAAGGATCTCCTCAAAACCGGGTTTCATCTCGGCGTGAATTTCGACACCATCGGGGAATATTGCGGGCATAGTTAAGAACTCCTTTTGGCGGGAGTATACCGCTAGGGAAGAAGTCAGCACACCACCGCAACCACTTCTTGGGCAGCACCAGTTTTTAAGGACACCTTGACAAGTGGATAGGTTATTTGTAGTATTTATTTTAAGTCAGCCTAAATTTAAGGTTTACAGAATCTAATATTTCACATGAGGTCACAATGAACGATGGTCACGAATCGGTTTCTCGCCGACGATTTCTTAAGTTAGGAACCATTGGCGTCACCGTTGCGGGGGTGGCCGGGGTAGGGCTGCTGCCGGGGCGTTCATTGGTGAGTGGGCAAGATGAGCCACACACCAATATGGATATGCCAATGACCATGCCGAATACCAACGGTGAAGTTGACCACAAGGCCAACGGTTTTAACCCGACCGATATTTTGACGGATTTTGACGGCGGCAAGGTTAGCACGCTGCCAAATGGTCAAACCCAGCGCGAATATCGGATTGTCGCCGGTGAAAAAAGTATCGAGATTGCACCGGGGCTATCATATGCCGCATGGACATACAACGGACGCATCCCTGGCCCAACGATCCGCGCCCGCGAAGGCGACCACATCAAAATCGAATTTCTGAACGGCGCGACCCACGAACACAGTATGCACTTTCACGGCATCCACCCCGGCGCTATGGATGGTGTTTTTGAACAAGTCCAACCGGGAGAAACCTTCATCTACGAGTTCGATGCCGAACCCTTTGGTCTGCATCTCTATCACTGCCATAGTGCGCCTTTAGCCAAGCACATGTCCAAAGGTTTATACGGCGCGTTTATCATCGAGCCGAAGGACGGTTGGCCGAAAGTTGACCACGAATTTGTGATGGTGATGAGCGGCTTCGATGTCGATTTCGATATGGCGAACGACTTCTATGTGGTCAACGCCATTCCCTTCCACTATGACAAGCATCCGATTCAACTCAAAGTTGGCGAAACCGTTCGCGTTTTCTTGGTGAATATCCTCGAATTCGACGTGATTAATTCGTTTCATTTACATGCTAATTTTTTCAACTATTTTCCCACCGGAACCAGCTTAACACCCGCCGAATACACGGATACCATTGCTCAGATGCAGGGCCAACGCGGCATCTTGGAATTCAGTTACAAGTATCCGGGACGCTACATGTTCCACGCACACAAAACCGAATTCGCGGAACTCGGTTGGACGGGCTTATTTGAGGTCACGGAGGCCTAACATGACCACTGAAACTGTTACGCCAAATCCGGTTCCTACAAAACAGCCGTTTGATCTCAAAATGATCGCGCTGATTGCCTTGCCGGTCATTGTATTGATTGCCGTTATCGCCCTTTTCTTGGCTACCAATGGCGCGGGATTACATGTTGATGCGGCTGCACCGATTGAGTCTGTCACCTTTGACCAAACCGTTCTGCGACCCAACACCATCGAGTTTACGGTTCGCAACATCAGCCAACAGCCGGTGACCATTTCGGCCATTAACATCAACGACGCGATTTGGCCGTTCACAGCCTCACCGAGTTCAACCATTCCGCGTTTGGGGCAAGCCACCTTTAAGCTGGATTATCACTGGGTACAAGGCGAGTCGTACGAGGTCAGTTTCTTCTCGACCAATTCGATTGCCTTCGCTACCGCTATTCCAGTTGCGGCTGAAACCGCTATGCCGACCAGCAATACATTTCTAAGCTATGTGCTGATCGGACTCTACGTGGGTGTCATTCCAGTGTTCCTCGGCATGTTCTGGATGCCAGCACTGCGCCGTTTAGGGCCGCGTTGGATGATGTTCTTGATGGCGATTACCATCGGCTTACTGATTTTCCTCGGCATCGACGCGACCAACGAAGGGCTAGAACTAGCCGGACAAGTCGGTGATGCCTTTCAAGGTGTGGCGCTGTTCGGGATTGGGCTGGTAGTCACGGTGTTATTGCTCGATGCCATCAATCGCCGACAAGCATCAATTGTGCGCAGTGAGGCCGACCAACGTTTATCACTGGCCTTCATGATCGCCACCGGTATCGGTTTGCACAACCTCGGTGAAGGCTTAGCCATCGGTGCATCCTACAGCCAAGGTGCATTGGCACTGGGAACCTTTCTGGTGATCGGTTTCATCATCCAGAACATCACCGAGGGCTTAGGAATCATCATTCCGGTGCTTAAAGATCGCCCTACTCTACGCACGCTGGCTCTGCTGGGATTACTCGGTGGCGGCCCGGCCATCATCGGTGGGATTGTTGGCGGCCTCGTTTACTCGAAGGTGCTGGCGGTACTGTTCTTAGCCATCGGCGCGGGTGCCGTGTTCGAAGTGGTCTATGAAGTCTTCAAACTGATTATGAAAGACGCTATCAAGCGTCCTATGCCCATGACGATTTTTTCGGGTATCACGCTGGGCATGTTGGCCCTGTATGTCATGGGATTGTTCGTTAAATAACGCAACTGGAGTGTCGCAGTGATTTCTAATACTTCTGATAACATCAGCATTCAAACGGAGCCTACTCAGGTGAAATCGTTCAACTCACGCTTTATGCTCATTGGAGTAGTCGTCCTGATCATCGCGGGTGTGGCAGGTTTCCTCCTGTGGCGTACATCCAGTAATAATGCGGTGGCGGCTTCCAACGCGACGGTCATCACAATCACGGCCAAAGACACGATGTTTGACCTGAGTACGATCACGGTCAAGGTCGGGCAGCCGGTGACGATCCGGCTGGTCAATGCTGACGATATGGATCATCAGTTCAGCGTGAATGACCTCAATGTTCACTCCGATCAAATTGGGCCAAACCAAACCACCGAGGTGACATTTACACCCTCGCAAATTGGTGATTACGAGTTCATCTGTTCATATTCACATCATGCGCAGCTTGGTATGGTAGGCACACTGAAAGTCGTGAAGTAGCTCAATTCTGTTATTGATATTGCAGAATATGCAAAAGATTCGCATTTATTGCATATTTTGCAATACTTCCGCCGAATTAGCAGGCGGATGTGAGGGAGCGAGCCGCCGAAGTGTCATTTTATGGCGGCGGGAAGCTCGGCTGATACCGCCAGTGCAGCGGATGGCTCCCGTGTATCCACCGCCGCCATTTCTGCCATAAGCTGTTGTGTTTGTAATCATTTTTAAGCAGCAGTTGGTAAGCAGTGGATGACATGCGAGGTTCTCCAAAACAGATCGATTTCACCCTCATTATAGAACAAAAGTTCCTTACAAGTCAATCAATAATCGGTTCGAGTATTCTAACTTTGGAAGTCAAGTAATTGGGTGGTTATTTCGCATCGGGCTAAAGCCGCAATGCTAACCAGAAGACAAGTGCGCTAAAGGCACTTCGAAGACCCTTGCCCCAGTTTTATCTTGTGAAAAGGATTCACACATTATTTCATAAAGCGGTATGTACTCAGCTTGGATTTTGTTTTACCAACGCACAAAACCACGGACGGGCGTTGAGTGGAAGTTCTTCGTCGGGGAGTTCTGGTTCAACGCCGCTGAGTATGTCCGTCATGCGTGAAATCCAGCGAAGCATATGACGCTCAAACATACGATTAGTATATGTTCCAAAGAGATCCTTTTGAACAAGGAATGCCGCAATAAAACTTCTCCACACAAATGGATTATGCTCATTTCGCAGCGCATAAGCAGCTTCAAAGCGCACAGGTGTATACACATAAATCATATGATCGTTATCCGTTTCTGATACCCATTCGTCGCGCCATTGATCACCTGATTCCAGCAATAAATGAGGCAACCACCAACGAGAATCATAGTCAGCAGCAGCCACAGCCCCAAGAAAATATGTTTTTACAGCTACTTTTGGAATTTCAGCTTCAGAATTAATTGTCAGATAATCTCGGTTGTATAGGTTTTTCGCGACCTCTGACAAAGATTTATTAGGTTCGCACCATTCACGATGCCGATCTTCAACGTCGCGCCAACTAGGATTTTGCCTTATTACCTCATCAGAAATTATTTGAAAGACACCCCCATGAGTATCATGTTCAGATTTTTTCTGCTTATATTCTTCAATCATTATAGGAGCATGTTGAAACAAAGCATCTTTTAGTTCCAGCCAGTTTTCGAGGATATGAACTATTCTCACTCTGTCGACATAATATCCCTCGCTAAGTTTCTCTATTAAACATAAATAAATGAGTTCATCCCAGCGTGCTGCAAGCCAATTTTGAACACTTTCATCACCGAACTCATGCAGCAATCCAGCCGTTTCTAAATCAAGAAATATCTTTTTTTGGTCGATCAGTTTTAATAGTAAATCAGAGGTTGGTTTGGGTGCATACGGCAATAAACGAAGGCATATAAAATGCTGATTTGATGGGATTTGCGAACTAACTTTATCCAATAGCCAATCGAGTTGAATATGGCAGATAGCCTCTTTTAATTCCGGCCATTTGTCTAGCCAATTCCTTCGATATATAAATCCTCCTAATCGTTTCCAATATTCATTTTCGTATGCGAAATCATCTATTAACCATGATTGAATGATGTTTTCCCAATTCTTATCGAGCCAAAATTGAAAATTTCCGCCTCCGAATTTGTAAAGTTGGTATCCCGTTTCTTTACCGAATGGGGTCTCACTTTCAGAGAGAATTGCTAATACCCGTTGAGTAGCAATCTCAGGCATGAATTCAAGTAATTCTCTGTAGATGTAAAGAGGTGGATATGGCAGTTTCGCTTCTATATCGTGCAGTATCCATGCTAAATTTGATGGATGATGTTTGAGCAAATCAAATATATGCGAGAAAAGGTGATAACCAAAAACCTTACTGATGACGGGTTCAAATTCGCTGAAATCAAAGTTTCCCGGCGTGGCGCAGATAACCTCGTACATTTCTCTTCGAAAACTTATGTCATATTCGATGTCGAGAAACGCTGAACGCAATTCAGGGATAATGGCAGGTGATCGGATGGCCTTCAGGAGCTTAAGCGCTTGGTCAGCGATTTGCGGCGGGGCATGATAGACCAACTGCAACATATCGCGGGCGGCGGTATCACGGTCGATCCATTTGAATTGTTTGGTAGGCAATGTAGACGCACACTGAGCAGTGCGATGGCTCTAAAACTTGAGGCTAGTCAACATTATACTGTTTATCACCAACAATCCAAAATGATTTGACTTACTAGGGTGCATTTCAAGTTAGGGGCAGGTGTATCTAAAGCAGCGGGCGGGAAAAATCCCGCCCCTACAGAAAAGCGTATTTTTGTAGAGACAGCCTATAAATATCCTTTTTGCCACCAAAGAGAAATGCACCCGACTTGCCAAAGGTAAAGGTATAATCCTCATCCTAAACAGGAGCATTCAAGATATGACGGTTTCACTCTGGCAAGCGAATAACCATCAGCCCACGCGCGACGTTGATTTTCTGGTGGTTGGCGCGGGGATTGTTGGCTGTTCGGCGGCCTATTTCGCGGCACAAGCGGGACGGCAGGTGGTCATCACCGAGATGCGTGACCTAGCGCTGGGTGCGAGCAGCCGTAACGCCGGTATGATTGTGGTAGGAGTCGATTCAAATTATCCCCTGCCCGTGTTCCGTGAGATGTGGGCGCTTTCGCAGCGCACGCAGGATTTTCTATTGGATATGGCGCGGCGTGGCAACGTGCCTTTCAGCCGCAGCGGGTCGATTGCACTGGCTGAAACATCCGCCGAAGCCCGCGAGTTGGAGCAGCAAGCACGTTTGTTTGACGATGAAGGCATCGACTGTGAATATGTGAGTCATGATCCATTTGATCGCGGTTGGTGTGCGGCTCTGCGTAAGCCGGATGATGCGCTGGTGCAGCCTTACGAACTGGCTCAAGCTGTCTATCAACAAAGTGGCGCGGAACTGGTCGCCAATAACGAGTTGTATCACATCAGCCAAGAGTTGCCAGATGTGGTCACGGTTTACACACGCCAATTCATCTTCAAAGCGCGGCATGTGCTGTTGTGTACCAACGCTTACTCGGTGCATATCGACCCGTATTTTGTGGGTAAAGTCACCCCCACACGCGGTCAATGTCTCGCCACCGTACCGCTGCCCAATACGCCCCTACTCGATAACGCCGCTTGCCACAGTGATCACGGTTATTTCTACTTCCGCGATACCTTTGATGGTCGCCTGTTGATCGGTGGTGGACGCAAAACCAATAAAATCCTTGAAGGCAGCACCACCGATGACCGCACCACCGAGGCGGTACAGCGCACTTTAGAGGCTTATCTGCACAGGCACTTTCCCGACATCGAGGCACCGATTGAACGGCGATGGGCGGGTATTATGGGCTTCAGCGTGGATGGCTTGCCGCTGGTGGGGACGCTGCCGGATCAGCCGCGCGTGGGCTTCGCAGTGGGTTTCACCGGACACGGATTGGCACTCGGCGCAGGCACAGCCGAACGGGCTGTCGATATGCTGCTGAAAGGTGCGTCCGTCGGCGCGGTTGATGTCGCGCGGCTTAGCTAAATCATTATGCCGATTTATGCCTCGCTTATGAGGGAGTCGTCCGCTCGAAATAGCGATTAATCAAGGGACGTGTGAACAGCAGCAGTATCCATGAGAGCATGGCCCACAGCGGACTCACAAACGCAATTAAAATGGACACACCAAAAATGATAATGACGTAAAATGTACGCCATGTGGTCGCTTTGATTTGCTGCTCACTGACACCCGGACGCATCAAACGCCCATTGAAAGAGGCGTACTTCCAGATAATCAACTCGACTATCCCCACCAACAGCATGGTCAGGGCAAAAAAGACCACTGCCGGAAATTCACTGCCATAACGTCCGAGTGTTCCCGCAGGTACAGGCAGGAACGCAATCAGCATCAGATAGACTAAACTCAGCCCCATGAAGCGGCTGTCGCTGCGTTCGATATGCCGGAACATGCTGTAATGGGC
>JACDGI010000006.1:0-4270 GCA_013821665.1 Anaerolineae bacterium | reverse complement strand
GTAATGGGCCAGCCAAAAAAATGCCGACCATCGCAAAAACACAGCGCAAAAACAAAAATTTGCGGCAGCAGATTGATGATCGCTTGCCCCAAGTCAGCCCGATTTTCCAGATCCGGTATACGGATTTCGAGTCCGAGCAGCGTAATGGCAATCGCAAAGATGCCATCCGTGAACATCACCAAGCGCTCGTAGCCAATATCTTTTTCGTGAGATGGTGTCGTCATCATTAGAATCCTCTCTGGTTGCAGCCGAAGTATAACGCAACATAAGCCACAATAACGGGTCACTGGAATATGGTTTTTGCGCTAAAAAGATAAATTTCCTCCAATTTCGAACTTTTCTAAAGGTCAGACGTAAAGAGAGTCATAACGACCATCAGAAAGGTTAGAATAGCATGACCGTTTCTCAACAACTGAACACGGCCCCCGATACCGATACTCCACCGCCCATAACCGAAGCACCTACCCCGCAAGCCTCGCTGATGGCGGCCTTCAAAGTACGCGACTTCCGACTCGTGTGGGCAGGCGAAAGTATATCGCTGCTCGGTGATCAATTTTATATGGTGGCGCTGCCGTGGCTGACCCTGCAACTAACCGGATCAGGTTTAGCGCTGGGTGCGGTTGCCGCAGCCGGAGGCATCCCGCGTGCCATATTTATGCTGCTCGGTGGTGCGATGACTGATCGCTTCTCGCCGCGCAGTGTGATGTTCGTATCGAATGCGCTGCGTGTGATCTTGACGGTGTTGATTACCCTGCTGATTGTCACCCACAACATTCAATTTTGGATGCTGTTTCTGGCCTCACTCCTATTCGGATTGGTGGATGCTTTTTTCTTTCCGGCAAGCAGCGCCATCGTGCCCATGATTGTCGCCAAAGAACAAATCGAGTCTGGCAACGCACTCATACAAATCACCGCCCAACTCTCCAACTTTGTCGGCCCTGCATTAGCCGGTTTGATTATTGCCAGCATCAGCGGTGCGGCCAATTTACAAACACTGGAAGCATCGACCTCTAATGGGGATATACGGGGCATCGGCTTAGCAATCGGTTTTGATGCGCTGACCTTTGTGATCGCGGCTATCGCCCTATGGTTGATGAAAGGTGGACGAACGGCTGCCCAATCTGAAGAAAAGCAAAGTGTGCTGGCTTCGATTGCTGACGGACTGCGTGTCGTTTGGACGGATCCCATCCTACGCACGATGATTATCGTGATTACGGCCATCAATTTCCTGTTCACTGGCCCGATGGGTGTTGGCATTCCGATATTGGCAAAGCATCTGCCGGAAGGTGCCGCTGCATTCGGCGCTATTCTCTCAGCGTTCGGTGGTGGAGCGCTGGTCGGTGCCATCCTCGGCGGAACGTTACCGGTTCCGCGCCGTATGGGAACGATTGTGATGCTGTTGATTGCTGCCGCAGGTGTCGGGCTTAGCTTGTTCGGAATCGTCAACAGCTTATTGGTTGGTGTGGTTGTCGCTATCGCGATGGGTACAACATTCGGTTATACCAATGTGGTCAGCATCAGTTGGCTGCAAAAACGCATCCCTGCCGAAAAGATGGGACGCGTCATGAGCTTAGTGATGCTCGGCTCATTCGGACTGGGGCCAATTTCCAACTTCATCGCTGGCACGCTGGTCGATAATCACCTCACGCTGATGTTTGGTGGCGCGGGTCTCATTCTAGTGCTGATGTCGCTGGTCTCATTGACCAACCGCGAAATACGGGCGATGGGCAGCTAAAACCGACAACCTGCGACTGCTATACGTCCATTCAATAGAGCGTTGAGTTCAGCGCTCTATTTTCATATACTGGTTTCATGGCAAATGATTCGCTACTGAAAGGAACATCCATGAAACGCAGATTCACATTCCTATTGATGGCGCTCTCCGCCCTATTGGTGATGCCCGCGCTGGCACAAAATACACCGTCGTCATTGGCAACGGTCAGTTACGATGGCATCAGCCTTGCGTACGATCCCGCACTTGGCGCGGTGCTGCCCCAAATGGCAGCCGAAGTCCCCGCTTCCAGTGATATGATGCCCGGAAGTTATTGGCCGGCGCATATCGCCTTCACCTTCATCAATGCTAAAGAAGGCGATACGATGTTCACGCCCGATCTTTATCCGCAGTTGAGCATCTATAAGCTGGCTGACATTAAAGCCTATAAAGATGACATCTTCACCCAAGACCTTCAAGATCTCGACAAATTAATCGCCACGGGCAGTGGTGATTTGAGCAAATATGAAGTGGTTGCGCCGGATGACACGACCCTCAACCTGCCTCATTTACCGCCCATCGCGGCTGGACAAGTCATTCGCGCCCAAGCTGAATATTTGCCCAACAGCGCTGGCAATGGCATCCGCTATTTAAGTTTCTACTCCAGTGATGTGAGTCCGATGACGGATGACCGCATCATCTATACCTATCAAGGGGAAACCAGCAGCGGTTATTACATCGCCTTCACCTATCCCATCAAAACGGGTGTTTTGCCCACCGAACTCTCTGCTGATTTTGACTACAATGCCTTCTCCAACAACTATGTCAAGGAGATGAACGACGCGCTGCAAAAGGTCAACACTGCGGATGGCAGTACTTTCACGCCCACCCTCGCCTCACTGGATGCGCTGGTCAAATCGATTAAGATCGACGGTTAGCGAACCCTGAACAAAAATAAATGGGCGACCTCATTGAGATCGCCCGTTTGATAAGCTTGATTTTCAGGCTCACTTTTACAGATATTCAACGTGATTTTGCATGTCTTCTCGTGTATAAACATTGCAAATGAGTTCCAGTCCATTTACCTAATCCCCGATTGAATGATCCTCTAGTGTTCCAAACACAATTCCAGCATGAGGAACATTTTGCGCGTCCATAATTAGATAGTCAGTGTCCTGTGTGCATAGCACATAGCCCATTTCCCTCGCACGCTTTAGATGATTCTCATCACTGTCGCCTAATGTGCCTAATTCATGGGCAGTCACAACATTAATCCCACGGCGACGGAGTTGAGCAGCGATTTTTGGTGTAAGGTTTTCATCTAAATAAAGGCTTATGGCGGCTTCCGACACGTTTTTCTCTCATTTCATCAGCCAATTCACGCCGGTTTTTTATATCTTCGTCAATTTCCGCTTTGTGTTCATAGTAATAGGCCAAAGCCGCATGAACCTGTTGTAGCGGGATTTCAAAATAATCGGCAATGCCATCCGTATCTAACAACTGATAAATTTTAGCAGTAACGATGTCTGCAACCGTTAATGTCGTCCCCAAGATATAAGGGCGACCGCTTCGCACTTGTGGATTGGTAGCGATTAAATTGATGCTGAGTAACGTATCCATGACATAGGTACCTTACTATCTGTGGTAGGTTACTTTATTATAATCGAAAATACCTTCATAAATCTGCTTGTTCCGAAATCGGAGGTCAAATATGGATGGCACTTCTTTTTACGACGACAACGATGTATTCAACACCTACATGCACAGCCGCCAGCGTACCGAAAGTCCCAACGATACGATTGAAAAACCGGTGATAATGGAACTCATTGGCGCGATACAAGGCAGACGCATCCTCGATCTCGGCTGTGGTGATGGCGTGTTTGGGCGCGAGTCACTGGCGAATGGCTGCGCGAGCTATCTGGGTGTTGAAGGTTCGCAAAATATGGTGGCTGTTGCCCAGCAAACTCTAGCCGGAACCAAAGGCGAAGTGGTTCTGAATACCCTTGAGAACTGGGATTATCCGACGGCGGCTTTTGATCTGGTTGTTTCACGACTGGTGCTGCACTACATCGACAATATCGACCTACTATTTGCCAATATTCACCGCACCTTATTATCTGGCGGACAATTCGTGTTTTCAGCAGAACATCCGGTCATCACCTCAACCGACAAAGGTTGGCAAAAAGGCACACAGAGGCAAGATTGGGTGGTGGACAACTATTTTGATACCAGTGAGCGCGTCACAAATTGGATGGGTGGAACTGTCCGCAAATATCATCGGACACTTGAAGGCTATTTCAAATCCGTACAGCAAGCCGGGTTTGTCATTGAGCGGTTGCGCGAAGGGCATCCACAGCGGGAAAATTTCCTGACCGATGAGACTTACTTACGCCGTAAACGCATCCCACTATTTCTGATCATGTCACTGCGGAAACAATAAGGTTTCAATCAAAATCGGTCGGCCAATGGGGGTTGCGCTCAAATTCAAAGAAATGCTTGAGCTGCTTGAGGGTAACTCGACCAATCGAGAATTCTAAAACGTCGAGTTCATCTTCGGCA
>JACDGI010000323.1 GCA_013821665.1 Anaerolineae bacterium | reverse complement strand
CGTCCACGGACAAGGACCTAAAATCGCCTTGATAAAATCCGGCCCGCCAACCGACTCGCCGGGAAATACCTTCACAATTTCGGCACCAAATTCTTCCGCCTCGGAAATCTCGCCGAGTGTGCTGCAACCGGGCAAATAAGCAATTTTGCGGCGGTTACACAGCCGTGCGATTTCGGCATTAAAGATCGGCCCGACAATAAAATTTGCGCCATTAGCGATGTAGAGGGCAGCGGTTGGCGCATCGACAATAGAACCCACGCCCAACATCACGCGTGGATCATGTTCGGCAAAATAACCGGCGATTTCCTCAAACACACGGTGAGCAAAATCGCCCCGATTGGTAAACTCGATCAAACGAATACCACCCGCCGCGCAAGCCATGACAATCTGCTGGGTGGTTTCCACATCACGGTTATAAAAGATAGGAATAAATCCATCTTCGACAGCCGCGTTCAAAACCTCGAGGCGGGTATGCCTTGCCATTACGCCACCTGCTCCACGTTATAGGCTTCTGAGAGCCGTGCGGTCGCTTCGGCTACATTGGAAGTCCGTCCGGTGACAGCCAAACCTAACACCATCAGTCCAATCAGTGTGTCTTCCTCAGCCGGAGATAACCTGTACTTAGCCTCGAATGCATCACAAATCAACTGACGCAGCAGGTCGATCTTTTGTACCAAGCCGCCCGAAAACACGATCTGGTTCCATGCTTGATCGGGCGAGAGTCGTCTCGCAAAAGCCAGATAATTTCCCGCCATGCTCTGGAAGGCCGCGTGAAACAGATGACCAACCGTCAGTTCATCTTCTTGGATATGTGTGAATGCACCCTCATCACCGGCGGCACTGCTGTAAAAAGCCAGATGAGCTTTGAGTTTGGTGGATGTGACTTTTGCCGCCGCTTGCGTGATATATGCCCACGGATCACTGAGTTCGACGCCTTGTGCTGTTGCCAGTTCCGAAAGCAATTTGACCAGCGCGTTCAACGCCCGTCCTGCTGGAATGTGGGTGATTGTGTTCGAAAATTGACCATCGAAAAACGGGCGCGTCTGGAAGTTCCCAAACTCGGCTCTGGGCTTGAGCAAACTCACCTGCGATCCGGTGGAGATATTCAGCGACAGTTCATCGCGTCGCAGTAATGCCCCCAAAATGGCACATTGATAATCCCCAATCGGCGGATAGCACGGGATTTGTCGCCCGTTCCAATCCAGCCAACCGCTGACGGCGTTCTGCGCTTTGATTTCCGGCAGCCGTAAGCCCGTCAAACTTAATTTATTAATCACGGCCTCGTGCCAATTCAATGTTTCGAGGTTGAGCAGTCCCAGCGCCATTGCATTCGTCACTTCAACCGAAGGACAGGTTTGGCACAAATTGGCGATCACAAAATCGGCTAACGATGCGGGGATTAAATTCTGCTCAGGTAACGTCTCCCGTTCTGCCATCCAGAAAAACAAACCAATCGGTAAACCGGCGCGTAATTCGTTACCCAACTGTTGAATTTCGTCGGCGTTCAGGCGGCTTTTCATCACATCGAAATATGTCCCCGTGCCCGAAGGATGTGCTTCCAACACACGTTGATCTTGCCACGTCGTCAGGTTGGAACGTGCTTCACCCTGTTCGGTCGTAAAGATCACGCCGTGCATCTGGGTACACATCACCACGCCTTCGCAGTCCCCGGCATACGGCGTGATGTCCCGCAGTACTGCTTTGACCGCTGCTAGCACACTATTCGGATCAAACTCACGATACAACGTAGGATATCCCCGTAAAGCACTTGGAAATGGAACGCGAAGTACTTGCTTCAACTGAAGCCTCTCCAGATCCAAGACTCCCGCCTTGATAAACGTCGTACCCAGATCAATCCCAATCAACGACACCAGCATTCTCCTACTCTTTATTTCTCTGCGTCTCTGCGGTTAAACCTTCGTATTCTTTGTGCCTTTGTGGTAAAAGGGTTTTTTGGCTTACGCAATCGCCCGTTCGACATCAATCCGGCCAACCGCCACCGCTTTCTTAAAATCATCAACGGTCTGCCGCACACCCTCATTCAACGGTCGCCATGTCAATTTGCCCAGCAAGGCTTTGAGAGGCCCGTCATCTTGGCTTGCGGATACTGTCAGCGGTGTCGGGTTAAAAGTAATCTTGCCTGTCATCTCCGGCGCGGCGGCATTGATCGCCTTCACAATATCCTCAACGGCCACCGTATTCCCGCCCACATCATAAGCACCGGCTTTTTCTGGCTTAGCCCGTGAGGCATCAATAAACACCTGTGCCATATCATCGGCATGTTCCATCACAATCGTCCCGCCAAAGGTAATTTCATAAGGTCGTCCGATGGCTGCGGCCAGCATGGCTTTGGTCGGCGTGGAGGTCATGCCTTGGTCGCGCCCCGGCCCATAAACCGTATGTGGACGTAACCCAACCGCATGTAAGCCATAATCCTGCGAATAAATCCGCGCCATGCCTTCTTTAGCCTGTTTGTGGATGCCATAAAGCGAGACAGTCTGGTTACCCATCCCCGGCGGGCCATAAACTGCTGCTGAACTGGCATACGCTAAGCCTTGAAGCTGGTCTTTGTGCCGCTTGGCCGACTCCAGTACCACCGACATCCCCACCAGATTGACCTTCGCCCCCAAAACAGGCTCAGCGCGTACAAACGGCACTTGGAAGGCCGCCAGATGCACAATGTTAGTGATGCCGTTATCAGCGACTACACGGTCAAACGCATCAAAGTCGGTGATGTCACCGGACACCAAATTGACCTTTGCCAGTGACTCGTCATCCATGACCAGTTTGAGGCGGTGGTTGCTGCTGCCGAGATCATACGTCCAAACCGGCGTGCCTTCGTCCACCAGCCGCTTAACCGTCCACGCGCCGATGCACCCCAACGCGCCTGTGACTAAAAATCGTTCACTCGTCGTCATAATTTACTTATGCCTTTTGCCCATTGGTCGAAACCAGAAACTTACGGTTGACGATTAAACGCGGATTTCGCCCTTGAAGCACATCCACAATATTTCGCACCACATCCTGCCGCAGTTGTACAAACGACTCCGCCGACCAACTAGAGAGATGTGCAGTAATAATGACATTATCCAGCTTCACAAGCGGATCATCAGCGGCTGGCGGTTCTTGCTCCAGCACATCTAATGCCGCGCCAGCAATCGTCTTATCAACCAATGCTTGGTACAGCGCCTTTTGGTCAACAATCGGGCCGCGTGCCATGTTAATGAGATAAGCAGTCGGCTTCATCAACTTCAGTTGTTCGCTGCTAATCAGATGGCGTGTTTCCTCGGTCAGAGGGCAGTGGATACTGACGAAATCTGAGCGTTGCAACAAGTCATTGAGTTCAACCTTTTCCGCGCCACTTTCGGCTGCTTTTTCAGCAGTGAGATAAGGGTCAAAGACCACGATCTTCTGGACAAATGGCTTAGCTTTTTGGACAACCACCCGTCCGATGTTGCCCATGCCGATGATGCCCAAGGTTTGCGTGGATAATCGTGACGGCGGCACTGGATTAGGCGATCCCCATTTCCCCGCATGCACGTGATGGTTTTGTGCAACAATATTGCGGTTCAACGCCAGCAGGAAGCTCAACGTATGGGTGCTAACTTCATCAATGCAGTAATCCGGTGTATTACAAACCGGAATGCCATGTTCGCCCGCCGCTGCCAGATCAATCATGTCCACACCGATCCCATAGCGCGAAATCACCTTACACTTTTGCAGTGCCCCAATAACCTCGCGTGAGATGTTCGTCCACTGCACAATCAAACCGTCGGCATCCGCCACATGCGGCAGCAGTTCTTGAGGTGTTTTGGCGTTCAGCCGCACCAATTCAATATCCAAACCGGAGTTCTTGAGTTCATTAGCCTCAAGTTCGTTTTCAGGTGAACCAAAATCGGTAATAACAACTTTATATTGCGCCATAACCTGTGTGCGCCCTTTCTATTGGCCCGATAAATAAATTGAATATCTTATGCGTTGCGTGGGCCGGGGGTTCCGCCCGCGTTTTGCGCGAGGTTGCCACCGTCCATCGGAATAATCGCGCCCGTAATCCATGCAGCTGCATCCGACGCGAGAAAAATTGCCAACCCTTTGACATCATCAGGCCGTCCCAACCGTCCTATCGGAATGCCACGAAGGAACATCGCTTCCAAATTGGGATCGACCTTCATGCGTTCTTCTAAGCCCGGATTAATAACCTGTGCCGGTAAAATCGCATTGACTCGCACCCCGCGTCCGCTCCACTCCGTGCTGAGTTCGCGCGTCATCTGTGCCACACCGCCCATACCCACGCTGTAAGCGAAGTTGCCACGTCCGAGTGCCGTCACCCCACCAATGGACGAAAAGTTGATGATGCTACCCTTACCGGCTTTCAGCATCCGCCGCCCGCCTTCCTGGCACGAGCAAAAGCGCGCGATCAACAAGCCGTGAATAATCTTTCCCATTTCATCCAGATCAATTTCTTCCGGCTTATGGAGTTTGGCTGGCCCCGCTACGTTCGCCAGAATATCAATCTTGCCGAATTCACGGTCAAGCTGGGCAAACATGGCGCGGATTTGCTCGATATTGGTGATGTCACACGTCACCGGAACCGCCCGCCGCCCCAACGTTTGAATATGCTCGGCAGTCGCCTTGACTCCTGCCTCATTAATATCGCAGATCATCACGTCCGCGCCCGCTTCGGCAAATCCAATCGCCATCGAGCGCCCCATACCCTGCGCCGCGCCGGATACCAGCGCTACCCGCCCACTTAAGTCAAATAATGGATGCGTCACCCTAATCACTCACTTTCAGTTATCCGTTACCATCTCAAACGGTAAAGTCTTGATACCCACGTCATGCGCCAAACCCCTCAAGCTATCCACCACATCCGACGGTAAAATCATGCCGTTGGCGAGAGCTTGCTCGCGCTTTTCCCACTCCATTTCACCGGGCAGATAAATACGTTCCGAGCCTTTTGCTTTCGGCGCATCATGGATGTAATCCACCAACCAATCCATGCGCTGGTCAAATATCTCAGGCGAGATCATGGCACCCGCATCAATGGCGATAAACATCTGTCCTTGGTTCGTAAATCCCGGTGGATTACCCGGTATATCAGGCACCCAACTAGGCTGCTCTTTGGTCAATGCCGCGCCGGTCATCACACCCGCCAGCACTTCGACCAAAAGCGCGAAACCATAACCTTTATGTGCCGCCATCGGCATCAACGCCCCACTTTCAGGGAAACCGCTCGGATCGGTCGTCGGTTCACCTTCAGCATTCACCAACCATCCTTCAGGGATCGATTGTCCCAGCAGCTTGGCGCGAATAATTTTGTTGGCGGCTGCCGCACTGGTCGCAATGTCGAAGAAAACCGGTTTGTTTTGTCCCGCCGGAACCGCGTAAGCAATTGGATTCGTACCCAACACTTTGCCACGCGCACCGGGGATGACCATATTTGGATCAGCGTTGCACATCGCCATGCCGATCATGCCCTGCTCGGCGGCTAAGGTGGCATAGTATCCGGCGGCACCAAAATGGCTGGTATGAATGACACTCACGTAACCGATGCCAGCCGCTTTTGCCTTTTGAATGGCAAGTTCCATCGCTCGCTGTGCGCTGACAAACGGCATCGAATGATGCCCATCCACCATCGCCCATGCCACACCTTCTCGGATTACTTCGGAAGTCGCTTCGGAATCGAGTCGCTTAATCGGGAAGTTTTTCAACAACGGGCGCAGTTGGCGCGTACCATGCGTATGAACACCCCACGTATCGGTCGTCACCAGTATATTGGCCGACACATGCGCATCTTCTTCATGGATGCCATAACGGTGCATAGCCTCGACGATAAAATTTTCTAGATCTTTAACCGATACTTTTGCGCTATCCATCCAAATAATCTTTCTAAGGTTTCTGAAGCAATTAATTTTTGTAAGGCAGTATCAAGATCTTTAATTTGTGCTGTGAACCGCGACCGCCTCATTCACAAACTGCTTGAGTTTGGCTTGCTGTTCCACCGTTAAAGGCGACATTGGCGAAACCGGCTTGCCCGACCCAATGCCGATACAAGCTAGCGCGTACTTAACCCCTGCCACCCAATAATCACCCGCTAACGGCAAGTTTTCGCGTAGAACTAAAATCCGTTCATAAGCATGATTAAGCGCTTCGTCGTCACCAGCCAATGCTGCCTCATATGCTGCTACAAACGGCTGCGCTTCAAAATTGGCACAGGATGGCACGATGCCACACGTCCCCATCTTTAAACCTTCGCGCATACTCAGTTCGTCGCCCATAAATACGTTCAGCCCGACTTCCCGACCTGCCGTAATCAACTTGCGGAAATAATCCAGATTAGCCGAGCTATCTTTGCAGTACTTCACCCAACCGCGCTCTGCCAATTCAACCAACACCTCAACCGGAATTTCAGCTTTCACGATTCCCGGCAGGTTGTAGGGGATCATGTTCATCCCCTCATCGTGTTCTTTGCAATCCGCGAATAAGCGCAGATGTTCATCGTTATTTTTGAGCGGGAAGTAATAAGTCGGTGTCACCACATAATGCTCGAAGCCAATCTGCTTCAGGAGTTTGATCTTCTCCGCAACCCGCTTGGATGATGTTTCCATAACACCACCCAATAGAGGCAGGGCCTCACCAACCTCATTATGGGCGATTTCCATAAGCCGCACCCACTCCGAAAGCGCTAGCAGCGGCCCTTCTCCTGCCGAACCACCCACGAACAGCACATGTACACCACTCTCAATCAAGCGGCGCAGATGCTTACGGAATGTGGCTCCATCCACGCGATCTTGTTCATCAACCGGTGTGATGACCGGAACGACGACTCCCGCTAACGGTTTCATAATTTCAGTACTCATGTGTAAATCTTGATGATGCGGTTATAAGCAAACTGAATATGCCGTTCAATGCAATCCATCGCGCGAACCTCATCACCGGCGCGGATCACATCCACAATTTCTTGATGCCGCCCCATCTGCACGCGAAAATCTGAGTCAGCCACATTGCGGCTCAACAAGAAAATATAGATTTGGGGACGCAAGTCCGCCCACACCGATTGCAAGCGTTTATGTCGGCTGGCCTGATACACCACATCATGAAATTCCAAGTCCATATCCGCCGCGTCTTTTTCATTTAGTTCAGTGTCAACATGAGCAACCATCACATCGACCATTCGCTGCATCTCATCGAGATCAGCCGCTGTGCCGTTGCGGATCGCGTATTGCATCGCTACCCGTTCGAGTCCCAAACGCAAACTGTAGACTTCATCGAAATCTTCACGGGTCAGTCTGGCGACAATTGTTCGTCCGTTACGGGGGATCGTCACTAAACCTTCACGTTCGAGGCGGCTGAACGCATCACGGATCGGGCCACGGCTGATACCTAAGGCTTGTGATAGAGGCACTTCACGCAGTTGTTCACCGGGGGCAATCTTGCCGCGAAAAATGGCTTCCCGTAGATAATTCGCCACCTTATCGGCCAGCGATACTTTCAAGGATGCGAGATCGCCTTCGTCCATCGAAAGGCGCTCACCTTTATCCACAAATTTGGTCAACGAGCTTGCGCCGTTTAATGGAGCATCGTTATTTTCAACGCGTTTCTTCATGTTGAATGCCAACCTTTCTCATATTTGAACATTGGATTATCGCTAAAGACTATATAAGCGTTTTCCCGTTGTTCAAACAGAGAAATGAGAGCGTCACCGAGAGGACAGCCGAAAAGATTAATCTTCGCCTGTGAAGTGCATCCGACAGCATCAATTGGGGCAACAATCGACATCATAAAAATAAACTTTTTCGTAAAGATTTTCAGTTTTCAAAAAATGTTAACAATTAACAGTTGACATAATGTATTCAGTTTTTGAGGTTCTGTCAAGCCAATAATTTAAATTGGTCTATCAGCTTGCGGACTAGAACCTATAAAAATCGCTGGAGCATGGCAGATTGCTGCTTTAATAACATCCAATTTGGATATGGGTTTTGATGGCAAATATTGCAGTAAATGCGTAACTACTCAGGTACCCTTTTCTCCCTCATTTTCCAAAATGCGAGTATCGATTTTGGAACTAGGAGCGATGAAGTCTCCCTCAGATGGTTGAGATGAATTAGCCTTGATTACGCAATTCTCCCTCAAATACCACCTGAGTAGTTACGTAAATGCAGCAATTACTGCACGAATTGCACACTTTCCGCTGAATCGTCCGGCGGGAAGCACGGGAGAAGCCGCCGAATGGTCATTTTGTGTCGGCGCGAGGTTCGGCTATTGCCACCGAAATGACACAAATGCAGCGGATTGCTCGGCTGCTGCCACCGCCGACATTTGCCAGTTACAAGAAGCAAGTTTTAAGTTACAAGTGTGGGATCATGGCGGCAGTGGCGGCGGCGGCATGGGACTGCCATTTGCATTTTGAGACTCAAGATGTTGATTCCATAATCGCAAACAGGTTTATTTCATACTCTATTTTAGAACAAAAGTTCATTAATTGTCAACCCAAAATCGTTCGAGTTTTCAAACCTTCAACAACGCAAACCTTTAGCTTATCTATGGCTGAGATGAGTGGGCGAAATTATTGTATTTAAGGAGAAAACAAACGGGGGTTATTTCATTCACAGAGCGATAGTCACAAATGTAGTGGTATTTTTTGATTGCTCAGCCATGACAAACAGACAATAAAAAATGCGTGCTGACTTCGATTAATCAAGGCCAACACGCACGCTTTTAGCTTCAGACCGGATTAAGATGCTTTGACGACAGGCAGCTTATCGCAGCCGCCATCCGTCGCCACATATTCACCGCTCACCCAGCCGGTTTTCGAATCGTAGGTCACGCTGTACCACTTATCAGC
>JACDGI010000322.1 GCA_013821665.1 Anaerolineae bacterium | reverse complement strand
GCCCTCTATGGGGATGCAAGTGGGGCCGGTATTCGTGCCCATCAACTTGTGAACGCAATGGCTGTTGTTTATATGTTGACCACCATGTCATTGGTCGTCGTTGCCTTAATTTTTGTGAAGCCCACACAATTTGTCGTGAGCATCAAAAATGCTCAATCACGTTAATATAGTCTGACGTGGTTACAAATGATGAAATACAAATTTAGTTTGTCGAAATTCAGAGGAATATCTGAACAGCAGCTTTCAGTTGCGTAAGGGGAAACAATGACGTTTCTAGGGAATCTGTTCAGCTTAGATGGTAAAGTCGCTGTTGTAACAGGTGGGACAGGAGTACTTGGCAGCGCTATGGCACAAGGGTTAGCAAGGGCAGGTGCTAAAGTCGGCATTTTAGGCCGGCGAGCCGAATTGGCAGAAACCGTGGCACAGCTTATTTGTGATGAGGGGGGTGAAGCGCTGGCGCTTCCCGCAGATGCGCTGGACAAAGACCAATTGGAAAAAGCGCGTACCATTTTATTGGAACGTTGGCAGCATGTGGATATTCTGGTAAATGCGGCAGGCGGTAATTCTGCCCCAGCGAATGTGTTACCGGAGGGATCATTCTTCACGATTACGCCTGAGGCGATGCAACAAGTAATGGCGCTCAATTGGATGGGTACACTGCTGCCTACGCAAGTGTTTGGCGAACCGATGGCTGAACAGAAGCACGGAAGTATTGTGAATATCTCCTCTATGGCAGCGCAACGCACCATCACACGCGTCATTGCTTATGCCTCGGCAAAAGCTGCAATTGATAATTTTACCCGTTGGTTGGCGGTAGAAGTGGCTTTTAAATATGGCGAAGGTTTACGGGTTAATGCCATAGCACCCGGGTTTTTTATCGGCGAGCAAAATCGTGCACTCCTGTTGAATGACGATAACAGCCTGACAGAGCGGGGGCATCTCATCTTAGAACATACCCCCGCAGGACGTTTCGGTGAGCCAGATGATCTGGTCGCAGCTTTAATTTGGTTGTGCAGTCCGGGCGCACGCTTTGTGACCGGTGTTGTCGTTCCAGTAGATGGCGGCTTTAACATCTTCAGCGGTGTCTAAATTCATAATACGTGCGATGAGAAAAGCGCCTGAGTATTGAGTTCATCATCTTGACGAAGAGGAATGCGGCCTCAATGATGAAAGCTGCGCCTACGGGGTTGCAAAGCAAAGTTACCATCTGCAATAAACATGAGTGATAACTAAACAGGGGCAATTCACCCAAACTTAACAATTCCAACCGCATCGCATGGACAAAGGTGGTGGTTGCAAAGTAAGTGATGGATTTGATTTTGGAGGACGGATGACGCACAGTAGATTATTTTTGCTCGTGCGTCCTGCGTTCTTCTTCAATACCTTGCCATAATCCATATAAGTACATGCTTCCCAGTGCCCGGTCGTAAAGTCCATAACCGGTTCGTGGCACATTCTCATTCCAGATTCGCCGTCCATGATCGGGACGAATCGGTCCTGAATATCCAATATCGATCAACATTCTGATGATGGCTGCCATATCAACGTTTCCATTTTCAGAGGGATGAGCGACCTCGTAAAAATCTTGCTTTCCGATTCTTCGAACATTTCGCAGATGAACGAAATGAATGCGTGAGGCGAACTGACGCACCATCGCACATAAATCATTCTGTTCCCATACACCTAACGATCCGCTACAGAAGGTCAGCCCATTATGGCGGCTGTCTGTGATATCAAGTATGCGCTGGATGCTGGCTGCGTCACGTACTATACGGGGAAGTCCCATAATCGACCAAGGCGGATCGTCAGGATGAATCGCCATCAGAACGCCTGCTTCTTCTGCTACTGGAACCACGCGTCGCAAGAAATAGGCGAGATTATCGAAGAGGGCATTGTCATCAATCGCTTCATATAGCTTGAGTGCCGCTAGTAATTCTTCGCCGCTGTAGCCTTTTGCCCATGCCACACGCGTTTCCAATCCTTTTGACAGATCAAATATCTGCATTGCACCATGACTATAGCCCGTGACGACCGATTGATCGGGTAAAATATAATTCATATCAGTTCGCATCCAATCCAAGATGGGCATGAAGTTGTAGCAAAGCACCGGAATGCCTGCCCGCCCCATGTTTCGGACGCTCTCGCAGTAAATTTCAATGAGATAATCGCGCTCTGGTAGACCGAGCTTGATCGCTTCGGGTACCGGGATACTCTCTATCACATCTAAACTCAGTCCCGAAGCCTCCACTTTTGATTTGTAAGCCAGTAGTGTTTCGACCGTCCATACTTGATCATCTGGCATTCCTTCTAGAGTCCCGACGATTCCCCGCACGCATGGAACCTGCGCGATATATTCCAATGGAACACTGTCGCCATCGCCGAACCAGCGCATGGTCATTTTCATTTCTAAACTCCTCAATAATCATAAAGGTTTTGTCCACCCTACCCAACATCATCACCGAACGCAAGGCATCGCTCTTCGTTAGTAAAAACAGTTCAATCAATTTGAATGCTCAAGATGAATCATCACAGAATCGCTTGCCAACTTTAAACGGAAAATTTCATTATGGCAGAGGTTCGTGTGCTGTCACTTTTGCCAAGTTACCTGACCGGATATTGTCTTCACTACCTATTTTAACTTGTCCCAAGTCATCGTGTGGGAGAATTCAAAAACACGTATTATTAATTAACTGGTTCATCTTGAGCAAAAGATCAAAACATGCAAGCTCAGAAGTCATCCCATTCCTTGACGCATGAAATTCGTATCCCTCTGCTTGTAGGTAGTATTCTCATCTACGTGATGTTGACCTTGCTCCTTTACCCTACCAGTGGCGCTTCAGTGAGTGTTGCCCTGCTATTGCCCGTCTTAGTATCGGGCTGGTGTTTTGGATTGCCAGTCGGATTAGGAGTCGGATTGGTCCTGTTGGTGCTGAATGGACTGATGCTGAGCTTATTCACGAGTCGATCATGGGAAGACGTACTCCATTACGATATACCGGCCTATCTGGCTATGCTTTTGGCTAATGTCATCGTGGCTCGGCTTCATGATATGGGCGAACGATTGAAGCAAGCGCTGAATCGGCAGACACAACTCGAAATGGCCTTGCGGGAAAGCGAAACCCGTTTCCGAACCTTCTTTGAGCAATCCCCCTTCAGCACTCAGATTTTTAGACCGGATGGGAGTGTGATAACGCTTAATCCCGCGTTCGGTAAGCTCTGGAACGCGAATGCCATCGAATCTCGATATATCATTGAAAACTACAACATTCTTCAGGATGAGCAGCTCGAAAAATCCGGACTGTTGCCATTCATTAAACAGGGCTTTACAGACCGGTTTACTGAAATACCAGCCGTCGAATATAACCCGCAAAAGACCGAAATGGTCAAAGACACCCACTTGACCACTCAGTGGGTGCTTGGACATATCTGGCCGCTCAAGGATGAGCACGAACGGGTGCAGCAAGTGGTTCTGATGCATCAGGACATCACCGCCCGCAAACAGGTGGAAACGCAGCAGATGGAACTTGCTTTGACCCAAGAACGCGCCGACTTGCTCAAAGAGTTGCTGAACACGCTATCCCATGACCTAAAGACTCCTCTATCCATCCTTAGCACCAGTTTGTACTTACTCGAAAAGAAGTCTGATCCTGAATATCAGAAGAGCAAGATTGAGACGAGCAAAGAGCAAGTGAATCGCCTGAGTCAGATCATTCAGAGTATTCTGACCACCTCATATCTGGAGACGGCTACCGTTTTTAGCATCGAGGCGGTCAATTTAAATGGCATAGCGGATCAGGTTCGGGAGGAACTCAGTAGCGTCGCTGAGAATGGTGCGATCACCTTTGAACGGCTGTTTGAGAGCACACTTCCGCCTGCCCGTGCCAATGAAATTGAATTGCGGCGTGTGCTGATGAATCTGATTGAGAATGCGCTGCACTACACCCCCACCAAAGGTCGGGTCACGCTTCGGACCTTTACAAAAGATGCCGGAGTGGTGATTGAGGTCTCTGACACCGGTATTGGTATTGAAGCTGAGGATTTACCGCATATCTTTGACGACTTCTACCGTGCCGATAAGGCTCGGACAACCAATCATGGTGGCACCGGTTTAGGATTAGCCATCGCTCGAAAAATCGTTGAGCGACACCTAGGAAAGATCGAGGTTGAAAGTACACCCGGACAAGGTAGTAACTTTCGTGTGTGGTTACCGAAATTTGAGGAAGAGATCGTTAAATGAGGCGATTTAATCTCTGGTCAAAGTACCTTAAGTAGCCATTGTGTTTGCAATTGCGAAGATGCGCCAGTTTATCCGGCTGAAAGCGCCCAATCTATAACAGACTCTGACTCACAAACAAGACACCATAAAAACCATCAAGATATACAACATAACAGCTATTCGGTTGCTGTTGTGGGCACTGAAAGAGAAGAAAAAAAGAAATTATTCAATCACTCGAAAAATTGGAGATCAGCTATCTCAAAGCCAAGGAATTGATCGAGAAATATAGGCGAAAATGGATCACTGAAGTCGTCGAACACGCTCAAGAGCAAAAATGCACTAATCCGGCAGGCTATGTCATTCGGGCACTCAAAGAAAATTGGTCGTTCTGGTCAAAGCCCGAAAAAGATGATTAAGCCTGTGCTAACGGAAGAGCATACATTACGGGCAAGTATGCGGAATTTCAAGCCAACTAAAGACAAAAATAGCTTATACAGAATATAGATTTGGCTTTATTGACAGACCATTTTTTCGCGCTTTACTGTTTGTAAGTGCTTTCGTGTAAGCACTTACATTTTAAAATGATGCAGATTTAGTGTTACTTTTTATGGGCACTGACCTGTCCTCAAGCGTGAAACCCTGTCCCATTCTTTGGCGGTCTGCCAGATTTTGCCAGCCGGTTTGGGCGAGTTCATCAGGCGATTATGCCGCCTTAGCTGTGGCGCGCTACCAAAATGCGTAGCTGGTAACGCCGGTTATAGATCAGGTTATACGTCACCAAAAGTTCAAAATGTTGCAAATGTTGCAGTTGTTACAGCATTTGTCGCATTTTTTGCAATACATCCGCCGAAGTGTGCAGCGGATGTGAGGGAACAAGCCGCCGAACGTGCATTTTGTGCTGGCGGGAAGCTCGGCTGCTGCCGCTGAAATGACACAAATGCGGCGGATGGCTCGGCTAATGCCACCGCTGCAAAAAAGGGGGTGCCGCTGCTGTGGTTGCTAAAAAGTCTCCAGTCAACAGAAAAACAAAATAGCGTTGCAATCCGTTCTTGAAAAGTGTCCTGTAATGCCCTTTTTTGGCAAATGGCATTCTATGATCATTTCAAGAACAAAAATTCTATCACACTTTTTCGGTTTTGATCGTTTGAATACGGTTTGAATGGACAAGCGTTATCTTCATAAATGGCCTCAAAACAGCCTCTTTTTACCTGCTCCACCTGCAAAGCAGGCAAAAATTCGGTGTTGATCCCTCACTGCTGACCTGTTATCACCTGTTTAACACGCCAAAACCCAAGAAAAACCCACCATCCCTTGCCTGAACAATGGATCAGGTAATCTTAAAGCCTGATGCCTGTGCATCCTGATAAAATACTTTGATGAGTTCGGTTGAATAGGTGGTCAGATCTTTGCCAACCACACTCAAACTGCTCAAGACATCATGCGTCACAGTAATAATGTGGCAGTTGATGGCATCGGCTTGAAAGATATTAAACACTTCACGGCAGCTAGCCCACAGCAATTCAGCAGTCGGACAATCTTCTAAGATAGCCAATGATTCTCGCATAATAGGCAGCGGATCAACACCGGTATCGGCAATGCGTCCAGCAAAAACAGACACAATAGAAGGTGCCCCGCCTCTTAAAGCCTCGCTGACGGTTCGCACATGATCCGCTGTGGTCAGTGCCGTAATATTGAGTTTGACACCTTCATACGACAGTTTATGAACAAGAGAATCGGTCGATTCAGCACGGCTGTTGGTGACCGGAATTTTAACGTAGATATTATCTGCCCAGCTATTCAATATACGCGCTTGTTTTTCCATCTCATCCAACTCATCACTAAAGACTTCGAATGAAATAGGACGATCCGTAATGGCATCCAGTAGTTGATGTGCAAATTGGGTGTAATCGCTGACACCCGCTTTACGCATCAGGCTCGGATTGGTGGTAAAGCCTTTGACCAGCGGATTTTGAGCTACCCTTAGAATACCGTCAAGGTCGGCACCATCCGCAAATATTTTGACGCGCAAACTCGACAAATCCATGAGAAATTCCTCGCTACAATTGGGGTCGATATGTAGCGAATTATAGCATAGGGGTTCAGTGAATTTAGCCTGATTTAATGATCAAAAAACGGGATTGAAAATATTTGCAAGCATCATCCTAATGGATAAGATAAATCAGGCTACCCCTAAAACCTGATTCTCAGTCACTACGAATATCTTGTCGCCGACTTCAGGTCGAACAATGGCATGGTCAATGAAGCTGCCAAAAGCAGGCAGTATGGCGCAGTGCTTTGTAAACCAGAAGCACGGCAATTTAATCGTTTGATGCGCCTGACCTTCCAGTTGGACGGCAGGGTGTAAATGTCCGGCAAGCGCATAGCCCTCGGTTGGTTCGATTGGGCTGTGGCTCAGTACGAAGTGTGGCCCTGCCGTAGGGCCATCCACACAGCGTATATTCCATTTTTCAAGTGGATCACCTGCTTTGTGGTCGTGGTTGCCTCGTACCAATATGAGGTCAAGATTGGCATGTTGATCGCGCCATGTGCTAAACAGGTCATGCGTTTGTTCGTCACGACCTTTGGCAGCATGAAATAAATCACCCAGAATAATGAGCTTGTTGACCTGCGTTCTCTCGATAGCTTTTGTCAGCCGTGCCAAATCCGCAGACATACTGCCTTCCGGCATCGGAATACGATGGGCACGAAAGGTCGCGGCCTTTCCCAGATGGACATCCGCCACAAACAGCGTCTTTGTACGTTCCCAATAGATGGCTCGTTCAGGCAAAAGATGCAGTTGTTCACCTTGTATTTCAATCGCTGCGTCTGTCATTATCCTGCCCATTTTTCATATCGAAGCTGCATTTTACGGATGCGATCTTCGAGTGTTTCGGAACTGACTGTTTGACGTAAGCGACTGACAAGCAGCGGAAAAGCAAAAGGTGTCGGATGCCGCACCGGTTGCACAATGATCTTCCCTGCTTGTATGCGTTGAAGAGACATAAATAACCGATTTTGTTCGAGTTGGCGCTGTAGGACTTCCTGTTGGGATTGATCGAGAAGCAAATTTTCGGGATCATATTTTTCCAGCACTTCGTAGATCAGGCTGCTGGAGGCTTGTAACTGCTTCATGGTTTTTTGCCCACCCGGAAAGCGTTGGATCACCAAGCCGGATACACGGGCAATCTCCCGAAATTGACGTTTTGCCATTTCACTGGCATTCATACTTTGTAGGATGTCCGTAATGAGATTGTCCGTTGAAAACAAGCCGTTCGCTAGTCCTTCATCCAGTGGAATCGGATCTGGTGAAAGCAGTTCAAATCCATAGTCGTTAAAGGCTAATGTAAAGGTCAGCGGTTGAAATCCGCTCAGCCGATGGGCAATCAGAGCCGCCATGCCTTCATGAACTAAGCGTCCTTCAAAGGGATACATAAACAGATGGTAACCATCGCGGGTTTGAGTTGATTCAATAAGCAGTTCATCCGGCAAAGGGATATGCGACCATTTGCGCTGTAGCTCGAAAATAGGTTTCAGGGCACACATCTCAGCGTCATCGTAAAGCTGATTGTGAGCTTGCCCCAACTTACCACGAACCATAGCGGCCAGTTCTTGCGAAAGTGGTAGACTGCCGCCAAACCAGCGTGGAACAATAGCCTGCGAATTGTTCTTAGCACGGCGCACCCACACGGTTAGATCATGGATACGAATAAATTCTAGGACTTTACCTGCGAGCGTAAATTTATCGCCGCGTTTGAGGCGCGATACAAATGACTCTTCAATGCTGCCAATTTTGCCGCCCCGTAGATACTGCACTTGTAGACTGGTATCGCCAAGGATAGTGCCAATCGACATACGATGAGTTTGGGCGACAAATTTATCGGTCACAATATAGCGCTCGCCCTGCTTATTCAAACGCTTATATTCGGAATAGGCATGGAGCGCAGGGCCACCACTTGTTACGAAATCGAGTGTCCAATTCCATTCAGGCAGCGACAATGAATGGAAGGCTTCCGTCGTCCGCACTTCGCGGTAAAGCTCGTCGGATGTGAATCCGCCGCCTAAACCAACCGTGACCAGATGCTGTACCAATACGTCTAAAGGGTTTTCAACCGGTACACGATCTTCGATGCGACCTGATGCTATCGCATCCCGCGCGGCTGATATTTCCATCAGTTCAAGGACATTGGTTGGCACACAGGTAATGCGACTCGGTAAGCCGGGCCGGTGCCCACTGCGCCCTGCCCTTTGCAACAATCGCGCCGTACCCTTTGGACTTCCAATTTGTAAAGCTGCATCCACCGCTGGAAAGTCCACGCCTAAATCGAGGCTCGATGTACACACCACGCAGCGTAAAATGCCGGAGCGCAAACCGTTTTCAACCCATTCGCGCGTTTTCTTCTCAAGTGAACTATGGTGTAAAGCGATTTCACCTGCCCAATCGGGTCGGGCTTCAAGAATTTCCTGATACCAGCGTTCGGTTTGATTGCGTGTATTGGTAAAGATCAACGTGGTGCGATTAGCAGCCACAATATCGATGACACGCGGAAGGAGTTTGAGCCCTAAGTGCCCTGCCCACGGAAAACGCTCAATCGTTTCAGGAATAAGCGAATCGACTAGCAAGACCTTCGAAATATCACCCCTTACAAGG
>JACDGI010000321.1:3079-8874 GCA_013821665.1 Anaerolineae bacterium | reverse complement strand
GATCAGCTACATTTTCGAAACATTCTTCGATACTCGTTTTCAACTTGTCCGACATGAGGCTTCCCTTTTTGCCCCATTATCCCTTCTTCCTTATTTTGATGCGATTACCCTGGGTCAGAAGGACAGTGGAGATCATAACAGGATGCGTTACACTAAAGTGCTCTTAGCAATTATCTAATCAACCGTACTTAAGGTGGGTTGTTGTGCTTATCACGAATGCTACGGTCGTCACCTGGGGAGAACCCAATCTGATTTTGATGGATCACGCCATTTATATTGAGGGCGGAAAGATCGTTGCGGTGGGTAAGAATACGACCTTAATCGCCCAGTATCCTGATGTGCAACGCCTAGATGCCAAAGGGCAATTGGTTATGCCGGGTAACATTTGTGCCCATACACATTTCTACGGCGCTTATGCGCGCGGCATGGCGATTCCCGGTGATGCGCCAGCAAACTTTCCGCAGATACTCGAACGGTTATGGTGGCCCCTCGATAAAGCACTGGATAAAGATACGGTGCGGGCAAGTGCCTTGGTGTCGCTGGTAGATGCTGTCAAACATGGCACTACTACCTTAATCGATCACCACGCCAGCCCCAATTTTATCGAAGGTAGTTTAGATGTGATTGCCGATGCCGTTGAGCAAGCAGGGTTGCGGGCGGTGCTGTGTTACGAAGTGACAGACCGTGACGGTGAAGAGAAGATGCAGGCTGGTGTTGCGGAAAATGTACGCTTTATACAGGCGAAACACAGCTCGCGAATCGGTGCGACCTTTGGTTTACATGCCAGTTTGACTTTGAATGATGCGGCATTAAGGGCAAGTTCGGATGCTGTTCCTAGAGGCAAGGGTTTTCATATCCATATTGGTGAACATGAAGCCGATGAGGAAGACAGCTTGCGCCGCAGTGGTAAACGCGTTGTTCAGCGATTAGACGAATTTGGCATCTGGCGAGATAAGACAATTGCCGCACACTGCGTCCATATTGACGAGGCTGAAAGGCAGCTTTTACAAGAGAAAAATATTTGGATTACGCATCAGCCGCGTTCCAATATGAACAATGCCGTTGGAGCGATGGCCTTCGACAAGATGATGGCGCAGAATATGCGGATTTGTATTGGGAATGATGGCTTTAGTAACAATATGTGGGCGGATTGGAAAGATGCTTATTTGCTTCATAAAGTAGTTAGTCGTGATCCTCGTAAGGCCAACGGTGGGGATATTATCCGTGCAGGTGTGTACAATAATGCGCGGCTAGCCGAACAGTTTTTTGAGAACACGACTTTGGGTGAGATTACTAAGGGCGCATATGCGGATCTAATTTTTGTAGATTATCATCCGTTTACACCGCTCCATGATGGAAACTTGCCGTGGCACATCTTGTTTGGTTTCGAATCTTCTATGGTGACCACCACTATCGTTGAGGGACAGGTCTTGATGCGGGATCGGCAGTTGATGACTCTTAATGAAGCCGAGATTGCGCGGGAAGCATTAGAACTCGCTCCAAAAGTTTGGGAACGATACAACGCGAATATTCAAGCGCTTTAGGGCGTTTTCTCCAATTAAGGATTGACACCATGACAGAGAATCAAACGTTAAAGATTGCAGTGTTGGGTGGTACAGGCAAGGAAGGTTCAGGCTTGGCGATGCGCTGGGCCATGAACGGCTACAGTATCATTATTGGTTCGCGCGATGGCGAACGGGCTGCGGCTCATGCCACCGAGATGAATGCGAAGCTTGGAAAAAATCAAGCAGTTGGGATGGGCAATCCTGAAGCCGCAACTCAAGCTGATTTAGTGGTGCTGAGCGTGCCTTATACGGCTCATCAAGCCACGCTGGAAAGTGTCAAAGAGCAGCTTCAGGGCAAGATCTTGATCGATATTACAGTACCTTTGCAACCGCCAAAGGTGCGAACGGTTCATCTACCGGAAGGTAAATCGGCGGCCTTAGAGGCTCAGGCACTTTTGGGTGAAGGTGTAAAGGTCGTGGCTGCTTTCCAGAATGTGAGCGCCGAGCAATTGGTCGATCCGAATCACGTCGTCGATTGTGATGTTCTGGTGTGTGGCAATGATGCGGAAGCAAAAGCAACGGTTATTAAATTGGTCAAGACAACTGGCATGAAGGGTGTTGATGCAGGTTCACTGGCGAATGCGGTAGCTATTGAAGCACTCACACCTGTGTTGCTGTACATCAATAAGGCTTATGGAATTAAGAGTTCGGGCATTCGGATTACCGGGATATAAACGATCTTGGAGACTACAACCCCATCTTTAAATGTGATTGCACTGCCGGGTATTCCACTAGTGAAGCAGGGCGATGATTTACCGAAAATTATTTTGGATGGCATCGAAAAATTAGGACTTCAACTGCAAACCGGTGATGCCATCGTCGTAACTTCCAAAATTGTTTCAAAAGCCGAAGGGCGTTTGTTCGATCTTCGTGATATTGAACCGGGGGTAGAAGCGCAACGATTAGCATCCGAAACCCGTAAAGATCCTCGGATAGTCGAGTTGGTGCTGCGCGAAACGTTGAAAATTTCCCGCCAAGCACCGGGTGTTTTGGTCGTCCAACATCGGCTTGGCTTTGTGAGCGCCAACGCGGGAATTGACCAGTCGAACGTGGATGGCAGCGAGAATATGGTGCTGCTTTTGCCAATCGATCCTGATGCCTCGGCTAACAGGATACAGGCAAAATTACATGAACAAACCGGAGCAGAGGTAGGTATCGTCATTAGTGATTCTCACGGACGACCATTCCGCGTCGGTAACGTGGGTGTGGCAATCGGTGTTGCGGGAATGCCAGCGGTTCTCGATTTGCGGGGCAAGTCTGATTTATTTGGTCGCGAATTGAAGATTAGTATCATGGGCTATGCCGACTTGGTAGCCTCAACCGCAAACTTATTGACTGGTGAGGCCGATGAAGGGCGACCGATTGTATTGGTGCGTGGATTACAATTCCCAGAACAACAGGGCGCGGCGGTTGATTTGTACCGTGCGCCTGAGCAGGACTTGTATCGATGAGTCCTTCGTCGGATGGGCTGAGTTCGGTGAACTTCAAACCGAAAAGCGGTATTCACGATACGCTCTTTCAACGACGCTCGATACGCCGTTATCGTACGGATGCTGTGCCGCACGAGCAAATCGAGGCGGTACTTGAAGCCGCGATTTGGGCACCGTCGGCCCATAATCGGCAGCCGTGGCGGTTTGCGGTGATCGAGACACAAGCACAGAAAGAGCAGTTAGCGCAAGCGATGGGTGCGCGACTGCGACGCGATTTGGCAGCGGATGGTATATCGCCTGAACTGATTGAGGCGGATGCAGGTCGCTCCTATTCACGGATTACGAACGCGCCGGTTGTGATTGTGTTGTGCCTGTCGATGGTCGATATGGATGTTTATACAGACGAGAAACGCAGTCGGAATGAATATTTGATGGCTGTTCAAAGTGTAGCGATGGCGGGTCAGAATATTTTGCTGGCTGCATATGACGTGGGCTTGAGCGCGTGTTGGATGTGTGCGCCGTTGTTTTGCCCGGATGTGGTCAATGATGCGCTTAGTTTGCCGGATGATTGGCAGCCTCACGCATTGTTGACGATGGGCTATGCAGCCGAAACGCGCGAGAAGACTCGTAAACCTCTGAAAGAAAGTGTCATTTGGCGATGAAAGTTGTGGTACTCGTTGGTGGCGTTGGTGGCGCTAAGCTGGCTTATGGTTTGGCTCAGGTATTGCCGCCCGAAGACCTCACCGTGATTGTCAACACAGGTGATGATACATGGCTATATGGACTGCGAATTTGTCCTGACTTGGACACAATCACCTATACGCTTTCCGATTTGGTCAACAAGGAAAATGGTTGGGGTGTCGCTGGAGATACCTTTAATACGATTAATGCGATGCGCCGTTATGGTGAGGATGCGTGGTTTGGTCTCGGCGACCAAGATATGGCAACACACCTCCTGCGAACGCGTTGGCTGCGAGAAGGGCAATCGCTAACAGAGATCACCATCCGCCTGACAAAAAAACTAGGTATTCATCAGCAGATTTTGCCAATGACGAACGCGCCGGTTGCGACTATCGTAGATACTAAGGAATACGGCGAAATTGATTTCCAAACCTACTTTGTACGCTACCGGTGGCAACCTACGGTCAAGAGCCTACGATTAGCCGGGATCGACCAAGCCTCAGTAAGTCCAGAAGTGGAAACAGCCTTAAACGAAGCTGATGTGCTGCTGATTGGCCCATCGAACCCTTGGCTTTCAATCGATCCTATTTTGAATGTGCCGGGGATGCGCGAATTAATTGTAAAGCGGGACATTCCTCGCGTGGCGATTAGCCCAATTGTGGGTGGTGAAGCGATTAAAGGCCCAGCCGCGAAACTCATGCTGGAATTAGGTCATAAGGCTGTTTCGGCGGAAGCTGTTGCACACTATTATGGTGATGTGATTAACGGATATGTATATGATGTGGTCGATGGTGATCTGACTGTACCACAACAAAACGTGACGAAATTTGAAACAATTATGAAAACCGATGAGATTAAGGTCGCTTTAGCGCGAAATGTGCTAGAGTGGATTGAGCAATGGAACTGATTTCTTTCGCGTTTATGCTTTCAGCGAAAGGGGGTAACGTGCGATTATTCATCGAGAAGTAGTCTGGTGAAACCTGCACGACGTGATATGGGTGTATGGGTTATTGTTCCGGTCAAACCGTTAAATCAAGCTAAAACTAGACTTTCACAGGTGTTATCTCCTGAAGAACGCCAGCACCTCGCCGAGACGATGCTCCGGCACGTGTTAGGCGTGGTACAACATGTTCCTCAACTCATGGGCACTTTGGTTATCAGCCGTGATAATAAGGCGCTTTCGATTGCGCGGGAATATGGGGCGCGAACCGTACAAGAAAGTGGTGCGCCAGAATTGAACGCGGCACTTATGCGAGCGACCCAAGTGATTAGTCGGTTGAATGGAAGTGCAATTCTGATTCTTCCTGCGGATTTGCCTCTGATCATACAGGAAGATGTGCAGGGCATCATTCGTATGGGTGAAGATGAGCCGTCGGTGGTTATTTCGACTGATAAACATCAAGATGGAACCAATGCAATGTTTATTCGTCCACCGGGGTTGTTTGATTATGCTTATGGGCCGGGCAGCTTCCGCCGACACATAGATAAAGCACGCGAGGTCGGGGCGGAGGTTCACATCTATGAGTCAGAACGGTTGTCACTGGATATTGATATGCCGGCTGATTTAAAATTCTACAGCGAATTATCACAGGGTTACGCTTCTTCTTAAACCATAAGCGCAGCCCGATTTTTTTTTGTAAAAACGAGGGAAAATATGGCTGATCGGGTCGCGCTTTATTTGCAAGATGCTCATTCACTCCAAGACGCAATAAAATATGTTCAGTATGCCGAAGCACGCGGTTTTGAGGCTGTATGGCAAGCCGAGAGCCGACTTGTGCGTGACGCAATCGTGCCGATGGCGGCTTTTGCAGCGACGACCTCACGCATCAAGATTGGCTCCGGTGTGATCAATAATTGGACGCGCAATGCGGGTGTGATCGCGGCGACTTTCCTCACGTTAGATGACCTTGCGCCGGATCGGATTATTTGTGGGATCGGGGCGTGGTGGGATCCATTAGCGCAAAAGGTGGGCATTAACCGTACCAAGCCCTTACTGGCGATGCGCGAAGTGGTTTCCACTGTGCGTGATTTGTTGGCCCGTAAACGCGTGACCTTTCATGGCGAGTTCGTCCATCTGGATGATGTCGAGTTGGATGTAGTACATGGCCGGAAAGAGCCC